>NYWX01000011.1 GCA_002685275.1 Gammaproteobacteria bacterium | reverse complement strand
AATTGTACCAACGTTCATATGGGGCTTATTTCTTTCAAATTTTTCTTTAGACATTGTCTTTACCTGTTTATCTAAATTAAACCAAATTTTAAATACATACTTTAGCTTAAGATGCTTCAACCTACTTGGAGCCCACACCCGGATTTGAACCGGGGGCCTCTTCCTTACCAAGGAAGTGCTCTACCCCTGAGCTATGTGGGCAACTCAATCTAAGAATTACTCAGAGCTTAAACAAATCCGTCCAATATGGAGCGGGTGATGGGAATCGAACCCACATTAGCAGCTTGGAAGGCTGAAGTTCTACCATTGAACTACACCCGCCTAAAATTGAAACTTTATATTTTATTTCTGGATCGCGGCACCTTAAAACTTAATTAATCAATTTATCCTTTAATATATACGCATTATTTAAATAATTACTTCACTCTAACTAATTCAGAGTAAAAAAATCCTGACAGTCCCTTTTTTTAAACTGTCTATGTTTTATAGCAAAAATATAAAAATTTGCGCAGCCAGTTGTTAACTATACCTTTAATCCTACCAGCAACACCACCATTTGGTGGAGGGGGTAGGATTCGAACCTACGTAGGCATAAGCCAGCAGATTTACAGTCTGCCCTCGTTGGCCGCATGAGTACCCCTCCGTTACGCAAGCCGCGCATTTTCTGATTACAGTGCCTCACTGTCAACAGCTAAAAGGTTAATTCGTGATATTTATAACAAATTAAGTAGGAAGGAAAAGCTATTTCGGTACTATTTTTTTGCGCAGATCAGCAAATATTTACCTAGATTTCGTCCAGTGCCAGGGTTCAAAAACAAATCCTTGCTCATTATTACGCGGATAAGTCATGGAAAAACCAAATCTTATAGCGTTAGTTGTAAGCCAACGGTAAGCATCAGATAACTCAAATTCTTCAGTTAATGGGCGTGACCCTGGTGAAGCTACATCAATTGCCCGCCCTGTATGGTGCTCACTGTATCCTGGTGCAGCGTTTACAGATAAAATTTTTCTAACTGATTGACCAGCATAAATTTTTTTTCTAATTAAGTTTGCTTGATATTCAATACTGCGGAATCCTGATACTAGTATCAACGTCTTCCCATCCTTTTTGGCTGCTTCTTTCATCTTCACCCAACTAATAGCTGTTTTAGGTGTAAGGCGCTGCATTAAGCCAATTATATTAGGCTCCACATCAACTAATTCAGTAGCTTCCTTATAATGTGGCCTCAATCCGTTGTTACCATAATTATCCGGAATGCCAAGTTCTTGATGAAGTTCGCGTAGCATAAGATAATTGTACCTTTTGTTTTAATAGAGTGCTGCTGCAAATTTCATAAAATGAAAAAAGATAATATCTATAAAAAATTAAAAGATGGACCATTTCAGTTCAATGAGGATGTAGCTATAGTTTTTCCTGACATGCTTGAACGCTCCATACCAGGCTATAAAGCTACAATAAAAACGATCAAAAAATTAGCTTCTAGTCATGTCAAATCTAATACCAATTGTTATGATTTAGGTTGCTCACTGGGTGCTGCAACCATTGCTATGCGTCATGGCATTAATAAAAAAGGTTGTAAAATTGTAGCTGTTGACAAAGCAGAAGCAATGATGAATCACTGCAAAAAAATTATTCTTGAAGATAGCCAACAATATTTATCTAGCACTTCAATTAACGTTGTTCATGATGATATCTGTAATACCCAAATAAAAAATGCATCCATGGTTGTTTTAAATTTTACTCTTCAGTTTATAGAAAAAAACAAAAGAAACTCTCTCTTGAAATCAATTTACAATGGATTAAACAAAGATGGTTTATTAGTTTTATCGGAAAAAATAATTGATGAAGATCAAATTACAGAAAAACTACTTGTTGATTTACATCATGATCACAAACGACAAGAGGGTTACAGCGAAATAGAAATTACTCGAAAAAAAGCTGCCTTAAAAAATATCTTAATTCCAGAAACTATTTATGAGCATCAAGAACGACTCAAAAAGGCTGGATTCAATCACAGTATAGTCTGGCTACGTTACTTCAACTTTATGTCGATAATTGCAATTAAAAATGAATGAATTTATTGATAAACAGAAACTCACTGAGTGCCTTAAGGCTGTCAACTTGGAATACTGGCTTGAGGACTTATCATTATTAATAGATGAGCGGTTATCAGAAAAAAAGCATGGTGATTTTTTTAAATGGCAGCAAATAATCAGATCACTTTTAATAAAAGATAATACAACTGATTGTCAAAATTTATTCATGCAATTATCGCCATGGCGAAAAGGGCCTTTCAAAGTAGCTGGTACTTACATTGACTCTGAATGGCGCAGTGACCAAAAATGGGCTCGCATTGAAAAAACCGGTATTGAATTCAAAGAAAAGAATATACTAGATGTTGGGTGTGGTAATGGCTACTTTGCATTTAAAATGCGGGACGAGGGCGCAAAGACTGTTATTGGTATTGAACCTATGATTCTTTATATAATGCAATTCTTTGCAATAAATATATTCAAAAAAGATTCGCATATTTTAATACTTCCTGTTCGCCTAAGTGAGTTACCTTTTCCAGTAAATCAATTTGACATCACATTCTCAATGGGTGTGTTGTATCATCAACGCTCACCCATTGATCATCTATGCCAACTAAAGAAAACTCTCAAACCTGGTGGACAACTAGTTTTAGAGACTCTCTTTTTACAAGGCTCAAGCTCATTTGCCTCCACACCAGAGAAAAGATACGCTCAAATGAGAAATACATGGTTAATACCTAGTGTTTCAGAGTTAAAAATCTGGTTAATTCGATCTGGTTTTGAAAAAGTAAAAATTATTGATAAATCAGTTACAACAATCAATGAACAGCGATCAACAGAATGGATGACATTTAATTCATTATCAGATGCTTTAAATCCAGCTGATCCCGATCTCACTATAGAAGGTTGGCCAGCTCCTCGCAGGATTCTCGTTACAGCTAACGCAATATGATTAAAATATACTATAAATATTTTGTACAAGGTAAATAATGACTGATTTCCTGAAAGCTAAGGATAAAAATTTTAGACAAAAGCTAGGAATATTTTTAGGTCCAATGCTTTTAGTGGTGATTCTTTTTTTTGAAGCTCCCACAGGTTTAGATCAAAAAGCGTGGTTTACAGCAGCAATAGCGTTATTAATGGCTGCATGGTGGGCAACAGAAGCTGTGCCTATTGCTGTTACTGCATTGTTACCGATTGTACTATTTCCTATCTTTGGAATAATCACTATAGAAGAAACTGCTCCACTCTATGCAAACAAGATAATTTTCCTATTTCTCGGTGGTTTTATCGTTGCATTTGCAATGCAACGCTGGAACCTTCATCGTCGTATAGCATTAAAAATTTTACAGCACGGCAATAAAAGCGGACGGTCGCTTGTTGGTTCATTCATGCTTTCAAGTGCTTTAATCTCTATGTGGGTTATGAACACATCCACAACAATGATGTTATTGCCCATTGCTATATCTATAATTGCGGTTATACATAGAACCGTCACAAGCCTTGATGAAAAAGCCAAAGAAGATTTCCAATTTTCATTGCTTTTAGGTGTCGCTTATGGAGCAACAATCGGTGGAATGGCAACACTTGTTGGAACCGCTCCAAATGTAATGTTTGCCGCTTTTATGCTCGAAAATTACGAATTAAATATAAATTTTTCTGATTGGATGTTGATTGGCTTACCATTATCAGCGTTAATGCTTCCCTTGTCATGGCTTGCCTTAACCCGTTGGATTTTTAAAGTTGATTTTACTATTTCAGATGAGGGTAAAAATACACTTAAAAAATTACAACTTGAAATGGGGCCGATTACAATTCCGGAAATAAAAGTTGCAATCATATTTTTATTGATGGTTTCATGCTGGATGTTTCGGCCTTTTTTAATCGAAGTGCCCGGTCTCGCAGCTCTTGATGACTCATTGATAGCAATGGCTGGTGCTATCTTATTATTTATAATTCCAAGTGGAGACAAATCTGACTCTGTTTTGCTCAGATGGAAATATGCAGAACGGCTGCCATGGGGTGTTTTGCTACTACTAGGTGGTGGCTTAACATTAGCAAATGCAGTGTCAAACACTGGATTAGCAGAATGGATTGGAGGCAGTATAAAGGGGGTCGGCTCTCTCCCTCTTATTTTATTAATATTTTTAGTTGCAACATTGATTATTTTCTTAACAGAACTCACTAGTAATGTTGCGACAACAGCAGCCTTTCTTCCAGTTGTAGGAGCAATTGCAATCGAATCTGGATATAGCCCAATAATTTTAGCAGTGCCTGTAACGCTAGCAGCTAGTTGTGCATTTATGTTACCAGTAGCAACTCCGCCTAACGCAATAGTCTTTGGGTCAGGCATGCTAAATGTTCCTCGAATGGCAAAAGCGGGAGTTGCATTGAATATTATCGGCATTATTTTAGTATCATTAATTGCTTATAAGCTTGCACCAATATTATTGATGTAAAATTTATCTAATTAGAAAGAAAAGCTGATTAATTAACTTTAACTAAGTAACTTAATTGTTAGCATGAAATTTTAATTTGCTTAAAATTCATTAAATCTTTAAAAGTTTTGCTATATTAGATTAATAATTTGAATGTTTTAAAAAATCCCACCTAAAATCAATAGTTGCTTATTTATGAAAATGCATTTGTTTATTATGTTTTTAATTTCTTTCTTAATTGCTGGTTGTGGCCAATCAGAATTAAATGAAGGTTCTAATTCGGATTGGGCCCATTATTTAGGCAGCCCATCTAGTAATCAATATTCAAACCTCAAGCAAATCAATAAGAACAACGTTGAAAAGTTAAAAGTAGCTTGGACATATGACACTGGAGATAGCGGGCACTATCAAGTCAATAATTTAATTATTGATGGAGTAGTCTATACAACCTCACCTCTTAGTAGAGTGAATGCTGTAGATGGAGCAACAGGTAGCCCTATTTGGACATTTGATCCATCAGATGTTCATGGTCCATTAGCTGAGCTCATACCACGAGGGTTGATGTATTGGAAAGATGGTGATCAAGGGCGAATTCTTACCATGAAAGGAAGTTACTTGTACACAATAGATGCTGCCTCAGGTCAATTGATAACTTCTTTTGGAAAGGGTGGTTGGATACATTTAGGTGATGCATTAGATGTTGAAGGTAGACCTAATGCTTATTTAAATACACCAGGTCATATTTACAAAGATATGTTTATTATTGGTACTAATGTTGGTGAAGATGTACCAGGTGCTATAAGGGCATTTGATTTAAAAACAGGAAAACGTAAATGGATTTTTCATTCACTACCAAGGCCAGGTGAACCAGGCTCAGAGACATGGCCGGAAAACTACTTAGATAAAGCAGGAGGCGCTTCCGATTGGTCAGGTATTGCGATTGATGTGCCTCGTGGAATCGTTTATGCATCCACGGAAACTGCAGGACCCGATTTTTATGGAGCAGACCGTTACGGTGAAAATTTATTTGCAAACTCTGTCGTTGCTATAAATGCAGATACTGGAGAGCGACTGTGGCATCAACAGTTAGTTCATCATGATCTGTGGGACTTAGACTTACCTACCCCACCAACTTTATTAACTGTAAAGCATGAAGGTAAAAAAGTAGATATTGTTGCTCAAGGTACAAAAATGGGTTTGCTATTTGTATTTAACAGGGTTACCGGCGAGCCCCTTTGGCCAATAGAAGAAAGACCGGCCCCAAAATCTAAAATTGATGGAATAAAAACTTGGCCCACTCAGCCGTTTCCCACAAAACCTCCGGCATTAACCCGCCAAAAATACACAGAAAATGATATCTCCAACATATCTCCATCGGCAGAATTAATAACTAAAAATGTACTTGATGAATTTAAAAGCTATGGCTCATATCCACCTCCAAGTACTAAGCAAACTATAATTTTTCCTGGTTATGATGGAGGAATGGAATGGGGGGGTTCTGCTGCTGATCCTGATGGGATCTTATATGTAAATGTCAATGAGATTCCTTGGTTTTATCAACTTATTCCCACTAAAAACCAAGATGGAAGCCCGTTATCTTATGGAGAAAGTTTTTACCGTATTAGTTGTGCCGCATGTCATGGCACTGACCGTAAAGGAAGCCCTTCAGATGGCTTTCCTAGCTTAATTAATATATCTGATCGTTTAAATAAAGATCAATTAAAAATGCTGATATCGCATGGCATAGGACGCATGCCTGCATTTAGCCATCTTCCAGAAGGTCGACAAGATGCAATTATTAATTTTCTTCTTGGGTTGGAGACAAGCGACACTCCAGAACAATTTGATTTTACAATTCCAGTTGTTAAGCAAAATGAAGAAGAAATTGGCGAAGAAGAAAAGCCTTCATTAGGTTATTTTTGCTCTTCTTGTGATTTAGTACCATATACTTTCCGAGGATTTCAACGCTTTAATGATAACGAGGGTTATCCGGCAATAAAACCTCCTTGGGGCACTCTCAATGCCGTTGATCTAAATACAGGAACTATTAAATGGAAAGTTCCACTTGGAGAATACGAAGAACTTACCAATAAAGGTATTCCAGTTACTGGAACAGAAAATTACGGGGGTCCAGTTGTCACTGCTGGAGGAATCATATTTATTGGGGCATCGTCTGATGAAAAGTTTAGAGTATTTGATAAAGATAATGGAGAAATACTCTGGGAACATGATTTACCATTTGATGGACATTCAACGCCAAGCACTTACTCTGTTGATGGTAAACAGTATGTTGTCATTTCTGCTGGAGGTTCAAAAATGAAAAATGTGCAGGGTGGGATGCTTATAGCGTTCACTTTAGATGACTAACTCTATATGAATTTTTATCTTCAAGATAAGTATGTATCATGATAAATATTGATTTTATAGTTTAAAAAATAAAAATATTATTTAAAAATATTGGGGACCAAAATGCCGCTAACTAAACAAAACCTAAATTTTATCTTTGGATTGTTATTAACAGTATTATTAACGGCCTGCGGCTCAGAGAATGATGCTAAAGATAGCGCCAATAATTCAGATTCGCAGCCTGCTCGAGTTGCATTGGTAATGAAATCACTGGCAAATGAATATTTCATAAATATGATGGAAGGTGCCAAAGCACATCAGCTTGATAACGCTGAAAAATATGAACTAATAGTAAATGGCACAAAGAATGAGAGCGATCTTGCACAACAAGTTTCATTGGTAGAGCAAATGATGGCATCACAAGTAGACATTCTTGTCTTAGCGCCTGTCAGCTCTAAAGGAATGCTGCCTGTTGTAAAGCGGGCTATGGACCAAGGTATAGTAGTTGTAAACATTGATAATCGCTTTGATCAAGAAGTTTTGCAGGAAATGGGTATGTCAGTACCATTTGTTGGTCCTGCCGATAGAGAAGGAGCAAAACTTGTTGGACTTGAGGTCGCAAAATATTTAGAGGAAGGTGATGAAGTTGCTATTATTGGAGGCTTACCTGGAGCTTACAACGCTCAGCAACGCCAATTAGGATTTGAAGATGCAATGTCAGAATCGAGTCTTAACATTATTAGCATTCAGTCCGCGGACTGGGAGTCAGCTAAAGCTGCTACTGTAGCAGCAGCAATTTTATCAGAAAAGCCAAACTTAAAAGCTTTACTCTGCTCCAATGACAGTATGGCACTTGGAGCTGTAGCAGCCGTTCGCCAGGCTGGACGAACGGGTGATGTATTGGTTGTTGGTTTTGATAACTTATCTGCAGCTAATGATTTAGTTCAATCTGGCGAGCTTCTGGCAACTATAGATCAACACGGTGATGAATTAGCAGTATATGGTATTGAATATGCGCTACAAATTTTACAAAGTGGAGTGATCCCAGAAAATATCATTACACCGGTAGATCTAATTGTTGCTAAGTAAGTCTGGTGTTATTACGGGTCAAAAAACTTAATAAGTCCTTTGCTGTTCCTGTTCTAAAAAAACTTAATTTTGAACTTAGAGAAGGTGAAGTACATGCTCTCTTGGGTAGTAATGGAGCTGGCAAAAGCACTCTTTGTAATATTATAAGTGGAATTCATACAGCGGACAGTGGTGACTTTGAATTCTCTGGGTCTAATTATAAGCCTAGCTCATTACAAAAAGCTGAATCACTAGGAATTTGTATGGTTATGCAAGAACTTAACCTCTTTCCTACACTCAGTGTTGCAGAAAATTTATTTTTTCGATCAATGTCAGATCGTTTTGGAATTGTAAAACATCAGGTCATCCAAAAGCGTGCAAAAAAAGCTTTAGAGACTGTTGGACTAGATTATATTGATCCTGCTCAACCTCTATCTCAACTTGGAGTAGGACAACAGCAACTTATTGAAATAGCAAGTGTGCTCCAAAGACATATCAAATTATTAATTTTAGATGAGCCAACATCAGCTCTAACGGGACCACAGATCGACTTATTATTTAAGCAAATATTACAACTTAAAAAACAAGGCATAGGTGTTATATATATAACCCATCGCATGGATGAAATAAGCCGTATAGCTGACAGAGTTTCTATTCTTAGAGATGGCGAATTAGTAGCTACTAAAGCAACCACCGATATAAGTACTGACCATATGTTGCAACTAATGGCAGGAGAAGAATCAATAAGTACTGATGAAAAATCGTCGATGACGAAATCTTTTGCTCAAAAAAATAAAACTTTACTCAAAGTAGAAAATCTAACGAGACGTACAAAAAATCAATCGGGTGGTGATAGCGGTTTTGAAAAAGTTAATTTTCATTTACATGCAGGTGAAGTTCTTGGTATTGGTGGATTAATTGGATCAGGAAGAACAGAATTATTAAGAACAATTTTTGGAGCTGATCAAGCTCATTCTGGCTGCATAAGGCTTGCAGCAGACCAATTTAAAATGAAAAGAACAATGAGATCTCCAACTGAAGCAATATCACACGGAATGGGTATGTTAGTAGAAGATCGTAAGTCTCAAGGATTATTACTAAGTCATTCAGTTAGTAAAAATATTTCATTTGCCAAACTCAATAATCTTATAAATAAATTTGGTTTAGTTAATAATGATACCGAAAATGAACTTGCTAAATCAATGAAGGAAAAACTTAATATTCAGTACAATTCATCAAATCAACCGATTTCATTTCTAAGCGGTGGTAATCAACAAAAAGCATTATTAGCCCGCTGGTTAGCTATACAATTTTCTATTTTGCTACTTGATGAGCCAAGTAGAGGTGTAGATGCGCGAGCAAAAAGTCAAATCCAATCATTAATAAGAGAACTTGCTACACAAGGAAAAGCATTAATAGTTGTATCAAGTGAAACTCAGGAATTACTAAAAGTTTCAGATCGTATCGCAGTAATGTCCAATGGACGTTTAGCTGGAATATTTAATGCTAATGATCTTACTGAAGAAAAGTTACTTGAAGCTAGTTTTTCCTTTTATTCGTCAGAAGACAATCGAGTGGAATCAATTCAATGAACAAACTTAAATCAAAAACTCGCATCCAATTACCTTGGAATTCTCTAGGTCTGGTAGCCGTTTTAATTGTATTAATTTTGTTTTTTGGGTTTATGAGCGATTATTTTTTTTCCGCCGTGACGTTTCGTACGCTTGCAAATCAAATACCAGCTTTAACAGTAATTGCAGTAGGAATGACGTTTGTCTTGTTAATTGCAGGCATTGATCTATCTGTCGGTTCAGTTATGGCTCTTTGCGCAGCAGTTATGGGCGTTCTTATTGTAGACCAACAGACATCTATATTTTTAGCTCTTATGAGTGCTTTGTTGGTAGGTCTGATTTGTGGAACTATTAATGGATTCATAAGCGCCAAATGGCGAATTCCCTCATTCGTGGTCACTCTTGGTATGTTAGAAATTGCTAGGGGCGGGGCATATTTAGCAACTAATTCTGAGACTAAATATCTAGGTGAATCAGTGGGCTTTATTGGCTCACCTACCCCTGGATTTGGCATTTCCTTTGCCTTAGTAGCCGCTATTTTTGTGGTTATTTTAGCCCAATGGATTCTTAGTAAAACACTTTTTGGACGCTACATGATAGCAATTGGAACTAATGAAGAAGCAGTAAGACTATCTGGTGTAAATCCTGTATTTTGGAAAGTACTTGTGTTTGCGCTTGCTGGGTTATTAGCTGGCCTTGGTGGTGTTTTTCAATTGGGTTATTTACAATCTGCTGATCCAAATGCAGGCATCGGTCTTGAACTATCTGCAATTGCTGCAGTTGTAATTGGTGGTACTAGTCTATCAGGAGGACGTGGCTCAGTGGTTAATTCTTTTCTCGGAGTGTTAATTATTGCTGTAATGCAAGCTGGGTTAGCTCAACTTGGGGTTTCAGAGCCATCAAAACGTATTATTACTGGTATGGTGATAATAGTCGCAGTGCTCTTTGATCAGTTTAGAGAACCGCTAGGGCGCCTCTTTCGAAGAAAACGGGCCTAGTTATTTAGACCCGTAATTTTCAATATTTGGTGCCGGCACCATGAATCGAACACGGGACCTACTGATTACAAATCAGTTGCTCTACCAACTGAGCTACGCCGGCTTTAAATCAATAAAAATTAAATCTTTGAATATCTGTAATTTTGAATGCATTTAAAAAAAACTGCAACCTAACAATACTAAATATTAATTTTCCATTTAACGACATTTATGATAGAAATTTTGGGAAGTGTTTATTATTAGATTAGAAGTCTTAATTGAGCTTTGCTTCTATTTGTGCTCGCATTTGACTATTGATTTTGCTGTAACCAAGAAATGAAGAAACCTCTTTTGGCATATCAATTATCTTTGTTGAATTATCTTTAGATAAATACTTTGCAATGGCTTTAACTTCCTCTGGTGCAACATTACTAATATCTCTAAATCCCTTTGATGGATATCTGCAATCACTATAAGTTTCAGGATTCATCTCACCATCCCAAAAATATGCTTCATCATTGTGAACTGTTCGATAAGTATTTTCAAAATCTTTAGTCAGGTGTCTTTGATGTTATCCAGACATAGGTACATGGCTTTGATTCTTCAGGTTTTTTTCATTTAGTACTTTTAAAATATTTACTAATCCGTCTAAAATTAAATTTGGACGAAACAAAGTATTTTTGCCGAAAAAATTTTTCGGTATATCTTTTGCACCTCCGCCAGTAATTACAATAACAGGTTCTAAAGAATCTTTCTGCATACTAAGAACAGCACCTTCTAATGCGCCAATCAAAGCATTTTGAGAGCCCCCTCTTATGGCCTCTATCGTTGTTTTTCCAAAAAAATTTTCAGATACAACAGAATATTCAAAATCTAATTTTGATGTATTAATGTCACTGGTTGCAGTGACAAGAGAATTAAACATAGTCTCTAAACCTGGAATTATCTGGCCGCCAAGATGAACACCTTTGTTATCTATGGCATCAAGCGTAAGAGCGGTTCCAAAATCAACAATTAACAGTGAAGATTTAATTTCAGACCATGCTGCAATCATTGCTACCCAACGATCTACTCCCAATCTTTTTGGTTGCTGATAACCATTAGTCACACCATGACCAAATTTTTCGCTGCTAACGAAATTTATATCAATATCATAATGCTTGTTTACAAATTTTTTTAACTTTTCAGCAGTAGCTTTTCCAGCCACATTGCTCGCGCAACATACATCTAGTTGATCGGGTAATTTTTTTGCAAGAATATCAAAGCCCATTCTGTTAATGCTTTCTAAAGAAACGGCTTCTGTTTGATAGATACCATCTTTACCATGCAACCCCCATTTCAAATAAGAATTACCAATATCAAACAGTAATGCATTCACATTCACACCTCATACTTCAGCTTCAACAATAGTGCCTGAAGCTAATTTACAAATTCCAAGATCAACTGTATCAATTAATAAAGAGCCATCGTTTGCAATACCAGCACCCATTCCAAGATATTGTTTGTTTTTAGTATTAACTTTAATTTTTCTTCCATAAAGCCAATCACGCTGGGACCAACGATTAGAAAATACTTCAAAACCTGAAGCCTCAAACTCATTAAATGCTTTTAATAAATGATTGGCAAATGTACCAACTAATTTATTATTACACGGTAATTTGTTGCACACACTTTTCAAATCAATAGCCTTCTGCGCCCAATCCTTATCAATACCAAAAATAGATTCGTTAGGAAAATTAATATTTAAGCCAATACCCGTTACTACACTAATAATTTTTGAATCTTCATGCTGCATTTCTGTCAAGATACCACCAAGTTTACTATTTTGAATCACTAGGTCGTTTGGCCACTTAAGCTCAACATTGGTAATATTCAACTCATGCAATGCTTCAGCAATGCTAACACCAATGGCTAAAGTCAAAGCAGCAAAATTACTTGGGTTTTTTGAAAAAGTATATGCAGCCGAAAGACAAAGCCCGGTCCCAGATGGAGAATACCAAGAATTACCATAACGACCTCTGCCAGCGGTTTGATTTGTAGTTACAGCAATGCACATTTTTTTTAAACTTGGCGATGAAGTATTCATCAAATAACTATTAGTTGATTGAATTTCTTCAAACACCTTAATGTCATATATAGATTTTCGGTTGGAGTCAACCACAAAATTTAATATTTCATTTGCTTCAAGATTATTCATTATCTGAAATAGAACGCTTGCTAAATATCATCATAGATCTATTTTGGTGTTCACTACCTTCATACATGCGTTTGATGTTTGACCGATGCCAAAAAATTATGCATACAGCCATTATAAATGTATATATAAATAGCAATTGGTTATCAGGCAAAATAAAAATTCCAAGATAAATGGGTATGGTTGCTGCTGCAGTCATAGTAGCAAGACCAACGAAGCCAGATAATACAAGTACAATTAACCAAAGAAGTATGAACCCAATTAAAAGACTTGGACTTAGTACAAGCAATGTACCAATAAATGTTCCTGCACCTTTTCCACCTCTAAATCTATGATAAATTGGCCAAATATGTCCAAAAACCACTGCTATTGAACAATAAATACCAAGAGCTTCTCTCGAAATTACTGAAACTTCATTTATAAAAAAAATATTTAATTCCGGTATAAAGCTTGCGCCAACAACTCCTTTTCCAATATCTATAAAAATAACACCGATAGCAAAACTTAGTCCTTGAGTACGTAATGCATTAGTTCCTCCTGCGTTGCCGCTTCCCATATTTCGGATGTCAACACCGCCTTTTAAGCGACCAATTATCATTGCTCCCATACAGGAACCAATTAAATAGCTAATAAAAACTTTAACAATTAATTCAACCATCTCTAATTATCCGATTTTTTTGCGAAATTTGTAAATATCATTGTAGCATCGGTATATGACTGCCAACATAGTACATCTTTTCTTAAACCCAACCGCTAATAGAGGTCGGGCAAATCAATGTAAAAATAGAATCATTAGAATTCTTGAGGAAAGTGGGATTTCAGTAATTACATACGTAAGTCAATCAAAGAAGGATTTAGAAACTAATATTTTCAACCNAGTTGAAAAAGGTGCAACAAGAATAATAGTTGCAGGTGGTGATGGTAGTATCCATGAGGCTGTAAACGGAATACTAAAATCTAACAATAAGGTAATGCTAGGCATTGTTCCAATAGGGACTGGTAATGATTTTGCAAAGTCTAATAATATTTCTTTAGATTGGGAACATACAACAAAGTCGCTCTCGCAACGTATTGTTGAAAAAAAGATGCTTCGTGTAATTGATATAGGTAAATGCAATGACCGTTTTTTTATTAATAGTTTTGGCTGCGGATTTGATGTAAAAGTAGCGCTCGCTGCTAATTCAATTAAGCTTCCAATTGGAAAATTTATATACTTATTAGCTTTTATAAAAGCTTTATTTAAAGGAACGAAGGGTCCTGATCTGGAAATTCAATCAAATGAATTTTCTTGGAAGGGTCCTGTTACTTTTGCTTCTATCAATAATAGCTCCTGGGTTGGTGGCATGTTTAATATTGCACCCATGGCAGATAATACAGATGGTATGTTGGATGTCTTGATAGCCAAGCCAATGACACGTCTAGAAGTTGTATTAATGGTCCCAAAATTTCTAAATAAAACTCATGATGGCTCAAAACAAATAATTCATAAAAGCATTACATNTTTATCATTAAATTCTAAAAAAAATATTTACTGCCAACTTGATGGCGAAATTCAAGCATTACAAAAAAGATTTGAAATACAGACAGTGAAAAAAATATTAACTTTGCTTTGATGTTGTTCTGGTTCCTAAATAAATAGCAGCTATTGTTATAATTGCGCCAATTATTTCATAAAAGGTCATAAAGCGATCAAAAAATAAAATATCCCAAAAGAAGCTCAATGTAGGTTGTAAAAGTAAGGCAATGCCGGCTTGCATAGCAGATACCTGAGAAAGACTGCTAACAATAAAAAGCCAGCCCAAACAATGAGACAAGATTCCATAGGCAAGAAGCCATCCTACATCCTTATAAACGGGTAGCTCAATAAATCCCTCTTCCAGGATTACTATAATGGCAAAAATGAATGACGCCATCATCGATACTATAGCTACTTCACGAGTAGGTATTCTATAATTTGATATATTTCTTATGCTTTTTAAAACCAAGATATAGCAAGCATAAGCGACCGCTGTTAACAGTCCATAAATAATTCCACTATTATATCTTTCTGAAAGGTATTCTCTGTCAAAGTCTAAGATTAAGAACAAACCGACTATAGCTAGAGGTAAAGCTAATAACTGTGAAGAGGTTGGGAATTGCCGTAAAAAAATAACTCCTGCAAACATTATTATGAAAACTTGTAGATTGGCTAATAGAGTTGATAAGCCTGGGCCAATAGCAACAATACTGCGATGCCAAAACCATAGATCAAGCACAAGAAAAAAAGATGCAACAACTAGAAGCAGCCAGATTTTTTTTGATAATAAAATTTTTCTTCTAGTAGCTAGTAGAAATAATGAAAGCGCTAACCCTCCAAATAGCACCCTATAAAATGCGCTCACTGAAGGCGGTGTATTTACCAACTTAACCCAAACAGCAGATAAACTAATAAGTGCTGCGCCTATAAATAAGCGAAAAGTTGGATTATTTAAAATCAATTTAAAACGTTGCACTTTTCAGATCTTTAAGATGTAAAAAATTTAACAAAATAATTTTGAAAAAATGCTCACCAAACATATCTTGTATTTAAACTAATTTGCCTTCCAATTGCTGGCGTACCTGGAAATGGCTGATATTTTGAATCAGTTAAGTTATCAATAACTAAAGATGTACTTAATCTTTTATTAGTTTGAGAAATCCAATTAATAGATGTTGATAAAAGAAAAGTTGAGTCGTTACCTTCCCTTAATGGATTGTCTTCTTGAATTCGATATTCACTATCGAGTCTTAGTTCGAATGCTTTCAAAAATTTATATCTCATTGCCGCAGTAGCACGATGTTTCGCAAAATTGAGTGCATAAAAACTCGCATCTATTTGCGTCGAACCATAATCTGCATCTTTTTTTAATGCAGTATACCCAAACACAAAATCTATAGAATTCAGTGCCCTCATTAGAAAGATTTCAATTCCAAAAACATCCATATCTACTGGATTAGCTTGGCGAGCAGATGGTGTTCCAACAGAATATGTCCAATCAACAAGATTAATATCTCGACGATTAAAAAATGCAGCTTTTAGCTGCCAATCTACCTTTTTTCTTTCAACTGAAAATGAAATTTGTTTTGCTATCTCACGTTCTAGGTAAGCATTACCTCCAAATAAACCAGCGGGATTTGAATTTAATGCTGTATAGCCAGGTAGTTGTGACGTGACTGCATATTCCATCGAATAAATATTAATTCCACTATCATCAGAACGTTGTATTGCAAGTCCAAATAGTGGAGACAATTTATTAATGTCTCGATTACTGTAGTCCAACTTTGCACCAAATCTCCAAATTAGTTTATTTCCATTTTGGAGGTAATTTTCAATAGTTGGTACTAGTGATAATGTTGCATAGTTCCTATGTTTAAAAAAACCATTTGTAAGATCTGTTGAGCGAACAAGCTCATCACGTGTAAGTTGGCCGCCGTATCTCCAAATAATTCCTTTATATTTTTGGCTTCCTTGAAATCCAAGGCCAATGGCTTGTGTTTTATGCTGAAAAGCACCCGATGTTCCGGACTGTTCAAAATCAAGTCTATTAAAATCATAATCGTCAACTAATTGACGGTAAAACCCAGTAGCTTCCAACCAACCATCAGTAGTTTCTCTTTTATGACTTGCTATAAAAAGTGTGGTTTGTGTATCGTCTATCTCAGGAAGCGTTGAATAACCAGTATAGGCACCTGGCCAACCAAAAAATTTATCTTGATAACTTAATAATAAATCTGTTTGTTTATTGTCTGTTGCATGTTGAAACTGTAAATTTGCTCTCACAAATTGATGATCACCAAATTCCAGACTTCCATCACCTTCTGATTTGGCAAGTGAAAAACCAACGCCAATATTTTTTCCAAAATCATTTTCAATTGTGTGTCCAATTCTTATTGATTGAGAATTAAAATTATCATTTCCTAAACCCAAAGAAATGTCACCCCCATCATTAATTGGCTTAAATTTATATGACACGGTAGCAACAGAAGAATTGAAACCCTCAATAGCATTATCTATGCCTATATGTATATTTGCTGCAGTCAAAATTGCAGGATCAATCGGAAGCGCTGCAACATAATGTCCCGTTTGAGGATCGTTTATTGTGATTGCACCTACTTTAAAACCAGTATTCTCAAACAAACCGCCTCGAACTGTTACATCTGATTGACCCTCAGCAATTCCCCGGGGTTGAAGCTCTGTTAGTGGATCAAATCTAAGAGCGGTTGCAACCGTTGCATAAGTATTTGCAGGTAAATTATTAGCTACCCTTGAAGCACTTACTCTAATTTCAACTATATCTTCGTTTGGTGACATTCCAATATCAGATGAATACACATTTTCTATGAAACAGCTGAATGCTGAAAACAGTATTAAATTCATTTTTTTTAGCATAAGTGTCTCTCAAAGTTACGAAATTTTTTGGATGTCAAAGAAATTATTATTTTGAAATTAATCTATTCATTTTTACACATACAACTTTTACATCATCTATTTTTAATTTAATCCGCAGTTACTTAGACTTAAAGAATCTTGATTTAAAAATTACCCTTTTTGATTCTGAATGAATAAAAAAAAACCGCAACCTTTCGGTAGCGGTTTTTATATGAATAAATCCTGGCGGTGTCCTACTCTCACATGGGGAGACCCCACACTACCATCGGCGCTGAGCGTTTTCACTTCCGAGTTCGAAATGGAATCGGGT
>NYWX01000010.1 GCA_002685275.1 Gammaproteobacteria bacterium | reverse complement strand
ACCTTTTTGAAGCAACTCAATAGAAATATTATCTGGCGATCTTATGAATGCCATCTGCCCATCTCGAGGAGGACGATTAATTAAAATACCTGCATCCATAAGGCCTTTACAAGTTTCATAAATATTTTCTACTTGATATGCAAGGTGCCCAAAATTACGACCTTCACCATACACCTCTGAATCCCAATTATAGGTTAGTTCTAATTGCGCCTCCTCATCACCAGGCGCTGCTAGAAAAATTAGAGTAAATCGACCTTCCTTATTTTCATAACGTTTTATCTCTTTAAGCCCAAGTTTTTCACAATAAAAATGAATTGATGATTTAATATCAGTAATACGTACCATAGTATGTAAATATTTCATTTTTTTAAGATCCATATTTAAATTTTTTAAAGAACTAGTTAAATTATTTATTCACAATAGTCTATGATACAGATGATGAAAAAAATTAAAAACATTCGGGTTATAACACTTGATCTTGACGACACCATTTGGGAAATACATCCTGTTATTAATCGTGCTGAGAACCGACTTTATGAATGGCTAGAAAAATTTTATCCAAAAATTACAAGACAATATCAGAAATCTGATATACATGATGTTAGATCCCAAGTCATGACTGAGTTTTCAGATTACAAGCATGACATAACATTTCTTAGAAAAATGGTGTTAAGTAGAATTGCTATTTCAGTTGGATATAGACCTGATTTTATCGATAAAGCCTTTCAGATTTTTGACGAAGTTAGAAATGATGTAGATATTTTTCCAGGCGTAATTGAAACGCTTGAGGTGTTAGGAAAAAAATTTAAAATTATTGCTGTAACCAATGGAAACGCAAATCTAGCGACTATAGGAATAGACTATTTATTTGATAATGTTGTAACTGCAATAAAAGCAGGTGCTGCTAAGCCTTCATCGAAAATTTTTGAAATGGCAATTGATCTTGGAGGAGCAAAAGCCTCAGAGACCCTTCACGTAGGAGATCATCCTGAGTTTGATGTTGACGGTGCTCACAAAGCAGGACTAAAAACAGTCTGGGTTAATAGAGATAAAAGTATTTGGCCAGAAAATTATGCTCGTCCGGGTATAGAAATTAGTCATGTTAGTGATTTAATTAATTATTTAGACTAAAGTATTTAATTTAATCTGACATATTTATATTAGGCCTTATCAAGATATCAATACGACGATTTCGTGATCTTCCGGCTTCAGTCTCATTGCTGGATACTGGCTTTGTTTCACCGTAGCCTAAAGCTATGAGTTGATGCCTTGGAATTTGCATTTTTTCAATCATGTATTCACGAATAGCCTCTGCTCTTTCTTGTGATATATCTTGATTATTTTTGATACTTCCTTGTGAATCCGTATGACCATTAATTATGACCTCACTTTGAGGAAATATATCTATTGCCTTTTTTACTTTATTAAGTAAATCAATACTCGATAATTTAATTTTTGCTGTACCGCTGTCAAAGTTTAAACCAAATAATCTTAAAATAATTGCATCAGATTCACGAAAGATCCTAGCTTCCTGCGGTAAAAATAATTTTTCAATCTGGACAAATTGCTCTTTTACTCTTGCCTGAGATTCAAGTATTTGTATTAAATTTGATTTATTTTCAAGTTCATCACTTAGTTGATTATCGAGGGAACGTATTTCTTTATTCATGTCGCTAATTCTTAGGCTATTTTCAATCTTTTCTTGACTTAAGGTATCTACTTTTAGCTGCAAAGCTTGTATCTCTTGTTTCATTTTGCTCATATCAGTGACTGTAGATTTGAAGTGGGAAACTAATTTATTAGTAAGATCATTAGTTTCTTCTTTAACATTTGGTCTTATATTAGCAATTTCTGAAATCTTCCATAAATTTTGCTCCCAATTTAAAAGTAACCGTTCCAATGAAATTTTTTTATCTTTTATTTGAAGGATTCTTTTAGACAAATATTGTGCATGCTCAATTTCAAAATTTGCTCGATTGATAGTGTGTTTTAAGAGGGCCTCATTATCTTGTTTTTTTTCAATAATATTTTCTGCTTCTTTGATCAATTTTCTTGCTTTTGCAAAAGTAATTGGCGTACTTCTATTAGCTTTTTCAGTAGCACCTAGAAATTGCCAAGTTTCGCCAAGATATTTTTTTTTGATTGCGACCAATTCTGCCTGGCGATATAAAGTAATTGCTTCTGCCTCAAGCCTTTTTGTTTTTTTTAAATTACCGCTTTCCAATGCTTGAATTGAACGCATGAACTTCTGTTGCGCTTTTTTCCATATTTTGGGAGACATTGAAGGCGCATTCATATTTGCCCCTTCTTGGCGACTTTTTATTGATTGACTGAGCGTAGCTTTTGCTAGGTCAGCTACTTGAGTAGCTGTATTGAAGTGTTCGACAATATTGTAAAAGTTGGTAGAAGAATTTTGAATTGAATCTTGTTGCATGTTATTTTTTGCGTATTCATACTTCTCCAAGGCCCTTTTAAAGCTTTTGGGCGCAAAAAGCCCTGCATTAACAGCTTCTGCCGACGCTTTTGCGTTATTCACATCACCAAAGGATGCATGTTCTAATCTATCTTTAGTAAGACCATTACTTGATAAAGCAAAGAAGATACCAATTAAAACTAATGTAAATTTCCTTAAATAAGCGGTCATTTATTAATTTTCCGTTTTTTAAATTTAAATTTAATATGAATTATATTAAACCTTACTCTTAGCATTACACTTAAGTTATTGTGTGGGTACTTATTTATGAGACAATATATATCTAAATATATAGCTTTTTGACTATTACATGAGAAAAAACGAAAAATTATTTCAAGGCATACCCATAGTTCAGGCTGGGCAAGTTAAAAGCGGTGAGAAATATCAGACTGAAATAGGTGTTTCTGCCGTCAAAAATGGCCAAAAACAACGTTTTGATGCTAAGCCTGTATTGCGTGGAAAAAAACCAAAATGGCTGCGCGCTCAAATACCATTGGGTTCAGGCTATTCAAAAACTCGACAGATCGTAGGCGAGCATCGCCTAAGTACAGTCTGTGAAGAATCAATGTGCCCAAATATCGGAGAATGCTGGAATGCAGGCACAGCAACCATCATGGTAATGGGTTCAGTTTGCACAAGGGCCTGTCGTTTTTGTGCTGTAGATACTGGCAATCCAAAAGGTTGGTTGGATCTTGAAGAGCCAAAAAATTCTGCTAAAGCGGTTAAGCTGATGGGATTAAAATATGTTGTCATTACTTCAGTTGATCGAGATGATTTGGTCGATGGCGGCGCATTGCATTACGCAACTTGCGTTAAAGAGATCAAAAAGTTAAATCCAGAGACTGCTGTTGAGGCTTTAACGCCAGATTTTAATGGTGTTAAAGAACATATTGAGCTTGTAGTTGGGTCTGGTTTAGAAGTTTTTGCTCAAAATATTGAAACAGTGGAGCGATTGACGCATCCTGTACGTGACCCGCGAGCGGGCTATGAGAAAACAATAGGTGTTTTAAAGTATGCAAAATTATATCGTTCAGATGTTCTTACTAAGACAAGTCTAATGTTAGGATTAGGTGAAAATGATAATGAAATATTTAAGACTATGGATGATCTTAGAAAAGCAAATGTCGATATCTTAACTCTGGGTCAGTATTTACAACCAACTCAGCATCATTTGGCTGTTGAACGGTATGTTTCTCCAGAAGAATTTAATATTTACCGTAAAAAAGGTTTAGAGAAAGGATTTTTAGAGGTTGTCGCGGGACCAATGGTTCGCTCAAGCTACAGAGCTGAACAGGTTCTCCAAAAAAATAACGTTGGCATTGCAGTATGATTGAATTTCTTATGGAATACGGATTATTTTTGTTGAAAGTGGTTACCCTAGTTTTAGGTATTGTTACTATTATTTCAGTTGCATCATCAGCTGGTCGAAAAAGCTCCCTTGAAGGTTTAGAAGTAGAAAATTTGAATGAAAAACACGAGCTTCTAGTTCAATCTTTGAAATTAGCTGTTTTGAATAAGACCCAACAAAAAAGTGCAGCTAAAGAGAAAAAGAAAAAAGATAAAGCATCTGCCAAGGAAATATCTTCTCGCCCTCGAAGCTTTGTCATCGATTTTAAGGGCGACCTTAAGGCGAGCGCTGTACCATCACTTCGACAAGAAGTTAGTGCTATTTTAGATGTAGCCACTTCAGATGATGAAGTTATTGTTCGACTTGAAAATTATGGTGGAGTAGTGCACGAACATGGCCTTGCTGCATCCCAGCTTGTCCGCATACGTGAAAAAAATATTCCACTAACCATATGTGTCGATAAAGTTGCTGCAAGCGGCGGTTATCTTATGGCATGTGTTGCAACTAAAATTTACGTAGCTCCTTTTGCAATTCTGGGCTCAATTGGTGTCTTGGCACAAATACCAAATTTTAATCGTTTATTGGATAATTATGGTGTTGATTTCGAGCAAGTAACAGCCGGTAAACATAAACGCACTGTGACTATGTTTGGTGAGAATACAGATGAAGACAGAGCAAAATTAAAAGAAGAGTTAGAGGATGTTCATGCTCTATTTAAAGAGGTTGTTTCTGCTTACAGGCCATCTTTAGATCTTGAAAAGGTTGCTACGGGTGAACATTGGTATGGAACTCGAGCATTGGATATTGGGTTGGCTGATACTGTTCAAACTAGCGACCAATTACTTAGCGCTCGCTCTGCCAGTCATGATATATATTTAGTGACATATAAAATCAAACAACCACTGCAGAAGCGTTTGATGGGAAGCGTAGATAGTGTTTTTCAAAAAGTTAATGCCGCAAGTTGGCGAGAGCGGTTTGAGTCTCGTTTACCACGTTAGATGTATAAAATTTAGAACACCATCTTATATTAATGTTGGAAAAATTATTGTTTTAGTAGTCTTACAATTGACAAATATAATGCTTTTTTCAATTTAAGGTTAAAAATATGATTCGTTTATGCCTGCTAATAAAATTAATTTTCATAGTCTTTATAACATCTTGCTCAACTTCACCTACTGGCCGCGGGCAGTTAATTTTAAAGTCAGATGCGGAGCTTGAAGCTCAGGCAAGATCAACATTTAATGCATATCGAGCCACAATTCCATTAACAACTAATAGAAAAAAGATTGATTTTGTTGTTTGTGTTACAGAAGCTATTGTTGCTGAGCTAGATCCTCCTTATAGTGATCTTGAATGGGAGCTTGCCATTTTTGAGAAAAACCAAGTTAATGCTTTCGCAATGCCTGGAGGTAAAATTGGTGTTTATAATGGCATTCTTGATGTTACTGAAAATGAACATCAACTTGCAGCGGTAATTGGTCATGAAATAGCTCATGTCACTGCAAAGCATGTAAATGAACGTGCCTCTCGCGGTACTATAACAAGAATTGGTATTGAAGCATTAGCAGTTATTATGGGCGGAGGCTATTCAGGCGGTGCCTATACTGCACAGCAAGTTATGAGTGCTGGTGCAGCATTGGGAATGGAGCTTCCGATGGGTAGAAGTCAAGAATCTGAAGCTGATATTGTAGGCTTGGAGTACATGGCTAAAGCAGGCTTTGATCCAAGAGAGGCTGTTGAGCTGTGGCAAAATATGACTGCACTTGGAGGTAGTCAACCACCTGAGCATCTATCAACTCACCCTGCAAGTGAAACCAGAATAGTAAATCTTATTTCACAATGGCAAAAAACTCTCCCTATTTATAATCAAGCTCTATCGAATGGCAAAAACCCAGCTTGTAAAAAGAATTGGTAGGTTTTTTTAAAATCTTTTATCACTAACGCGTTCTAGCATTTCTTATTTAGTAAGAGAGGTAATGAATTATGACTATGGTGATTTTTTCTCATGGCCAAGAGAGCGGACCTTGGGGTACTAAAATTAGAGCAATGTCCGAAATTGTAAAACATTGTGACTACAATTTTAACAGCATTGATTATCAAGGTATTTCTGAACCAGCGGATCGTGTAAAAAAGTTGATTCATGAATGTTCAAATATTAATGAGTCAATAATTTTAGTCGGTTCAAGTATGGGTGGTCATGTCTCAACAGCCGCAGCACAGACAGTAAATGCAAAAGGATTGTTTGTGTTAGCCCCTGCTTATTTTATGGAGGGTTATGAAGATTTAACCCCTCCACCACCAAAAATCCCAATTTGCATCATACATGGTTGGAATGATGATGTTGTTCCGGTTGAAAATAGCATTAGATATGCAAAAGAGTGCTCAGCAATGCTTCATCTGATAAATGGGGATCATCGTTTAACTGATAATATTGATCAAATAAATGTTATTTTGAGAGATTTTTTACTAAGCTTTACACAGTAAATTTATCTTATTGAGTAAGATTCATTAAAAAATAGAAGAATTTTTTTCCTTTGCTGTATAAATAAAGTTGTCTGATATGAAAATAGCAGGATTCACTTTCAATATATTATATTGGGTTCTAGGAAAATTTTTTTCACTTTGGGTTCAACCAAAAGTGCAACCTGTTATTCCTTCAAAATTGATAACTGATGATCATTCATCTTTATGTTATGTCCTTGAAACTGGTGGTTTTGCAGATATTCTTGCTTTAGAGAGAGTTTGTCGTATTCATAAGATGCCTTCACCAATGAGTTCTTTTATTTTTGGAAGTTTCTCAGAAAAAAACCGCATTATAGTAATAAATCCTTTAAAGAATTTTTGGTTTCGAGGTTCACGCGTAGGTGGTACGTCTAAACTTAAGCGACTAGTTAAAAATTCACAGAATTACAGTGATGAATTACTTTTAATTCCGGTTGCCATTTTTTGGGGTCGTTCACCAGATAAAGAGCGTTCACTTTTTAAACTTATGTTATCTGAAAATTGGGGTTTTATCGGAAGAACAAAAAAATTATTGATAACTTTTTTGCATGGAAGAAATACTTTGATTCATTTTGATGATGCACTATTAGTTCATTCTACTAATGTTGATGATATGAATCCTAGTAAAGCATATCGAAAAGTATTTAGGATTCTACGTGTTCACTTTCAGCAAAGAAGAACAACTACAATCGGGCCAGATTTATCTCATCGCAGAACGCTTATAGAGCAAGTGATACAAACCCCCGCTGTATTAAAAATTATTGATGATGAGTCTGGCAAAGATAATCTAAAGCGAGCTGTGCTAATAAATAAATCAAGAAAATACGCACTCGAGGTTGCAGCAGATATCTCTTATCCAACAATTCATATTTTTATTCGTTTATTAAGATGGTTATTCAGTCGTCTTTATGAAGGTTTAGAAGTTAATCATATGGATAGACTTCACAGGGTTTCTAAAAACAAAGAAATTATTTACGTACCTTGTCATCGAAGTCACATGGATTATTTATTGCTTGGCTATATCACATATGAAGAGGGGCTTCATCTACCCCATGTAGCTGCAGGTATTAACTTAAATATGCCAATTGTAGGAAGCATTTTACGCCGTGGAGGCGCCTTTTTTTTAAGGCGTAGTTTTAAAGGGAATCGTTTATATGCCGCGGTTTTTGATGCTTATATAAATCAAATACTCGTTAAAGGGCATTCGATGGAGTATTTTATTGAAGGAGGTCGTAGTCGCACCGGAAAACTTTTGAATCCAAAAGGCGGCATATTAGCTATGACAATCCATTCATATATTAAAAATCCACATCGCCAGATCATTTTTGTGCCTGTTTATTTTGGCTATGAAAAGTTAATAGAAGGAAACTCTTTTATAAATGAATTAAGTGGCGCTGAAAAGAAAAAGGAAACAATAGGTGGCTTGATTAGCTCAATTAATTCCCTAAGAGAAAAATTTGGAAAAGTTTACGTCAACATAGGAGAGCCTATTGAGCTTGAGCCGATTTTAGACAACTCTTATTCTGAATGGCGTGAATACGACTCAACAAACTCGAAGCGACCGCCATGGCTGACTCATGTAGTAAATGAAGCTAGTGCACAAATTATGCAGAACATTAATTCAGCTACTGCAATAACTCCAGTTTGTTTACTTGCTTATACTTTGCTTTCCTCAAAAAAACAAAGAATTAGCCTGAATAAATTTCAGAATCAAATTGAAATAAATTTAGATCTCTTAATAAAAATTAACTATTCAAACTCAGTGACTCTACCTGATATAGACTTTAATCAAATGATTCATCGTGCCGAAAAGATTGGTGTCATCCATCGCAGTAATACTGCCAATGGCGAATATATTGAAACGTCTAAAAAGAATGCTGCATTAATGAATTATTTCAAAAATAATATACTTCATTTATTTTCATTACCTGCAACAATTTCGTTTTTTTTCCTTTTAAAAAAGAATCTTGAATTTAAGGAGATGCTCCAACTTATTCATTCAATCTATCCATATTTAAAAAAAGATTTGAGTTTGAAGTGGAGCATAGAAGATATTGATCAAAAGACTTTAGAGTCGACTAACTCTTTGGTTGAAAGAGGTTTACTAGCTTATAGTCAAGGAAAAAAGCTAGTAATGCGTCCAAATCCAGGATCAGATAAAGAATCCCAATTATTCATGCTAGGGCAGTCAATTGCCCCAATGCTTCAACGTTTTTATCTTTTGTTAAGCATCTTAAAGGCAAATGG
The DNA here is from genome assembly GCA_002685275.1 of Gammaproteobacteria bacterium. The sequence continues at coordinate 37,967 of NYWX01000010.1, read as the reverse complement.
TATAGGAACGTTAGATGACGAAAAACTAATAATTTTATTTCGTAAAGGTCTAAAGCATCTATCATTATTTGATGAGTTTCACTCATTGGAATTATTTAATAAGACCTTGTTAAATGATCTTTTATATATATTCAAACATTTAAAAATAATTTGGTACAACTCAAGTGGCTATATTGAGTTTGATAACGATTCAGAAATATTTAATATTAAAAGTGATATTTTTATTAAGAATGAAATCTATCATGGTATTCAATCATTACTTTGGAAGAATGAGTAATGAAAGTAGTATCCCTATATAAATTTATGGATATTAATGATCCAGATTCCTTTAGAGACCAACTCAAAATATTATGTGATGAGCAATCTTTGCTAGGCACAATTCTTGTTGCTAGAGAGGGCTTTAATGGAACTATTGCCGGAAATGAATCTGCTATCAAGGTAGTTTTAAATTTTATACGTGATCGATTTAAACTCAACAAAGAACTTGAAGCTTTTTGGGCTGATTCAAAAGAAGCCCCATTTCGTAAAATGAGAGTAAAAGTTAAGAAAGAAATTGTTTCATTAGGACGCCCAGATGTTTTACCTCATAGATTGTCTGGTAAACATGTTGATGTTAAGCAATGGAATAAATTGATTTCAAACCCTGATGTTTTAGTAATTGATACTCGTAATCAATATGAGATTGAAGTAGGTACGTTTCCAGGAGCCATTAATCCAGAGAATAATTCTTTTCGAGAATTTGGAGATTTTGCAAAAAAACTGGCAGAAGAGGACACCAATCGTCAACTTGCGATGTTTTGTACAGGAGGAATTCGCTGTGAGAAAGCAACCGCCTTGATGCTCGAGCTAGGTTTTTCGGATGTATATCATTTGAAAGGTGGAATTCTTAAATATTTAGCAGAGGTTAATCAATCTGAAAACAAATGGAGTGGTGAGTGTTTTGTATTCGACTCTCGTATAGCAGTAGATCGTGATTTAATAGAAGGTGAATATCAACAGTGTCATGCTTGCCGACGGCCATTAAAGTCATCTGATTTAGAGTCCCCTCATTACCTTGAGGGAGTATCCTGCGAACATTGCAATAAAAACTAAAAGATTTGATCCTTGTATGCGAGAGCTACTCTTGCGCAGATAGATAAGCCCTTATTGGGGTAATAGTTGCATTACATTATTAGAAAAAAAATTTAGCTGTATTGTTCTTATATTAGGCATGAGCTAGTGCTAGCCAGTCCTTATCAGAAGCTCCAATTACAAAAAAATCGGGGTTTAATATATTTTTCTTATTATATTTAAGTTTATTGCCATGCATTGTAAGCACCCTTCCACCAGCTTCTTCTACTATAATTTGTGCGGCAGCTGTATCCCATTCTGAAGTTTTGCCAAATCTTGGGTAAAGGTCTGCTTTCCCCTCTGCAATAATGCAAAATTTTAGAGAGCTTCCTATTTTTTTTAAATTGTAACTACCAATTCCTTTTAAATATTCATTAAGATTTAATGATTTATGAGATCTGCTGCCGAGAACTTTTATTGGTTTTGAAGCTTTTTTTGCAACATTAATGAATTTACTCTTACCATTCTTGTCTTTGCATGCAGCCCCATGTCCTTTATAACCAAAGTAAGTTTTATTCTTGATAGGAATGTGAACCACACCTAAGACTGGTTCATTATTATCAATTAGTGCAATATTAACGGTGAATTCTCCATTTCGATTAATAAATTCCTTTGTTCCATCCAGTGGGTCTATTAACCAGTATCTTTTCCAGAGACTGCGTTTATTATAATCTGGTAAGTCATCTTCTTCAGATATAATTGGAATACTAGGATCTAATTTCATTAGTCCGTTAACAATATGAGAGTGTGCCGCCAGATCAGCTTGAGTTAATGGTGATTTATCACTCTTTATTTTTACGGAGAATCCAGATAAATAAATTTCTAGAATAATCTTGCCAGCATCTTCTGCCAAATCAATGGTAGGATTTATTAGATTCTTCATTATGGTACCAATTTAAGTATAAGGTTTTTGCAATTATAAAATTGTAGAGGCTTTTGGTAAATAAATTAAGAGAATAATTTAAAAAATGAAAATTAATCCAAAATCAGTTTTAAAAAATGTTGAAACTCTTATGTTAGATATGGATGGGACTTTACTTGATCTTGCGTTTGATAATTACATGTGGCTTGAACATATTCCTCGTCAATTTTCGTTGAAAAAAAATATTTCCTATGAAGAAGCAAAAAAACTTTTAGCTGATAAATTTATGCTTGCTCAAGGGGATTTATGCTGGTACAGCCTTGATCATTGGTCAGATACTTTAGGTATGGATATTTTAAAAATGCATTATGATGCAAGTTATAAAATTAAATTTTTACCTAAAGCTCAAGAATTTCTTGAACGAGTTTGCAATCAGAAATTTCGCGTTTTACTAGTAACAAATTCTCATAGGGCATCCTTGGAATTAAAAGATGCTAATACTGGAATCTGCAATTATTTTGATGAAATACATAGTTCTCATGATTATGGGTTTGCAAAGGAGAACCAAAAATTTTGGATTGCTCTTCAGAAAAAGATTGATTTCGATCCAAAAAATACACTTTTTGTTGATGACTGTTCATACGTTTTAAGAAGTGCAAAAAGATATGGTATTGAAATGTTGCTCAAAGTCACGCAGCCTGATTCAAGGTTCTCTGAAAAGAATTCTTCAGAATTTAAAGGAGTCAAGCAAGTAGCTGATATTTTTTAGTCAATTTTTATTGTGCGTTCGATTTTTTCTTTTCTTTGATGGTTTTCTTAGGTCTGGTAAGACTAGTGGATCATAATTAGCAAATGGAATTTTCCCCCCGATATATTTTTCAATGTCCGGTAATGACATTGCATATGTTTCACAAGCTAGACTAACAGCATAACCAGAGGCACCAGCTCGAGCTGTTCGACCAATTCTATGAACATAGTCTGCAGCATCATTTGGTAAATCATAATTGATTACATATTCAACATCAGATATGTGTAGACCCCGAGATGCAACATCAGTACCAATAAGAACTCTCAAGTTACCTTTTTGAAAATTAGATAAAAGCCGCTCACGTTTTTTTTGAGGTACATCACCAGAAATTGCTGCTGCATCAATATCATTTGATCTCAGGTAATCTTGAACATTTTCTGCCTCTCTTTTGGTATTTACAAATACCATTGTACGAACATCACCAATCTCTCTCATTAGACCAATAAGAAGCTGCATCTTGTCTTCATTAGAAGGGTAGAATATTGCTTGCTTAACTTTATCAGCTGTTATTTTTTCAGGTTCAATTTGAATTAGCTTTGGTTCATTCATATGTTCATAGGCGAGCTCTAAAACGCGCTGAGATAAAGTAGCGGAAAATAACATATTAAGCCGCTTTTCTGGGTTTGGGAGACGCCTTAATAAGTAACGAATATCTTTTATAAAGCCAAGATCAAACATTCGATCAGCTTCATCTAAGATTGCTACTTGAATCTCGTTTAAATTGAATGTGCCCTGTTTAAAATAATCTATTAATCTACCCGGCGTTCCAATAATTACATCAATGCCCTTCATAAGCTTTTCGCGTTGTTTTTCGTAATCTGTACCGCCATATGCAAGCCCAATGGTCAAATCTGTGTTCTTACCTAAAATAGTTGCATCCTTAGCAATTTGTATTGCTAGCTCCCGTGTAGGCGCTAAAATGAAAGCTTTTGGTTGTTTTTGCTTTTTATTTTCATTGTTTTGATTTGATAATAAGTGTTGGAATGCAGCAATTAAAAAAGCTGCTGTTTTGCCAGTTCCTGTTTGAGCTTGACCTGCAACATCACAAGAATTTAGGGCAATAGGCAACGTATTAGCTTGAATTGGCGTACAAAATTCAAAGCCAGCGTCACGGATACTTGCCTGTAAATTCTCATGTAATTCCAAGCAGTCGAATCTGAGGTCGGTAAGATAATCTTCAGACATAAATAAGAACCAAAAAAATATTCGTTAAAAGCTTGCAAATTGTCTTGCGAAACGGTCAAATTAGCTTAATTCGACGCGATAATCTTCGCACCCGTCAAATTTCACTTTCCTAATGATAAAAAAAGAAACTGAAATAGTCGGCAACAAAGTTGCGACATATTGCCTGATTGTTAAGGCAGCGTCATCCGTTTTATCAATGTTCGTACGTCAAGGGACTTGACTGCGAGCAAAATCACTTTTTTAAAAACCTTTCATTTGGAGGATGTAGCCGGTGAGCGATAAGATTCTGCAAACTACGGATAGCAACTTTGATGCTGACGTAATTGATAATAAAAGGCCTGTCTTAGTAGACTTTTGGGCTGAATGGTGCGGGCCATGCAAGGCAATTTCACCAATATTGGATGAAATAGCTGAAGAATATGAAGGATCACTTGATGTTGTTAAATTAAACGTTGATGACAGTCCAGGGATTTCTCAAAAGTTTGGTATTAGAAGCATACCAACCATAATAATTTTTAAAGATGGCGCAGTGCAAGCTCAGAAGCTTGGAGCAATGTCAAAAACACAGCTCATTGAATTTATAAATACTAATATTTGAGAGAAATTAATTGTCTATTACAAAAACATCACAAAATCCACGCTCTAATAATCGTTCTGGTGGTAAGGGCGGTAAGGGTAACCAAAATCGACGACGACGACGTCGTCCTCCACAGAATGAATATCCCAATGATGATGAGAGTTCGTTAGAAATAATCCCAGCTGATCAGCTTGAAGCTAGCAAAAGTGTTATGAATTTAACAGAACTTAAGACCCGTCCAGCATCTGCTTTGGTTGAGTTAGGCGAATCCTTAGGGATTCAGAATCTTGCACGCTCGAGAAAGCAGGATATTATTTTTTCAATTTTAAAAACCCATGCCAAAAGCGGTGAAAATATATATGGTGATGGTGTTTTAGAAATATTGCAGGACGGTTTTGGTTTTTTACGCTCATCAGATAGCTCCTATCTTGCTGGCCCGGACGATATTTATGTTAGTCCAAGTCAGATTAGAAGATTTAACTTACGTACAGGAGATACAGTCTCAGGATTAATTCGACCACCAAAAGAAAGCGAACGTTACTTTGCTTTACTTAAAATTGGTCAAATTAATCACGATGCCCCTGAAAATACTAGAAGTAAGGTTTTATTTGAAAATTTAACCCCGTTATTTCCTAAATCTCGTCTGACTCTAGAGCAGGGTAACGGCAGCACTGAAGATTTGACAGCTCGTATTATCGATATGGTTGCGCCAATAGGTAAAGGTCAGCGAGGTCTAATTGTCTCGCCTCCAAAAGCAGGCAAAACAATGTTGCTTCAGAATATTGCATCAGCAATTGTGTCAAATAACCCAGAGGTTGATCTCATTGTTCTACTTATTGACGAAAGACCAGAAGAAGTAACTGAAATGGAGCGAACTGTTCGCGGAGAAGTACTCTCATCAACATTTGATGAGCCCGCAAGTCGACACGTTCAAGTTGCAGACATGGTTATTGAAAAAGCAAAGAGACTTGTTGAGCACAAGCGTGATGTTGTAATTCTTTTAGATTCAATTACTAGATTGGCTAGAGCATACAACACAGTTATTCCATCATCCGGAAAGGTCTTGACTGGGGGTGTCGATGCAAATGCTTTACATAGGCCTAAACGTTTCTTTGGTGCGGCTAGAAATGTAGAAGAGGGAGGAAGTTTGACTATATTGGCAACAGCACTTGTTGATACCGGTTCAAAAATGGATGAAGTTATATACGAAGAATTTAAAGGAACAGGTAATATGGAGATTCATTTAGATCGTCGTATTGCTGAGAAACGAACTTATCCTGCAATCAATATAAATCGATCAGGAACGCGAAAAGAAGATTACCTAACAGATCCTGAAGAGTTACAAAAGATGTGGGTTTTGAGAAAAGTTTTACATCCTATGGATGAAATAGCAGCAATTGAGTTCCTATTGAATAAATTGCAGGACACAAAAACTAATACACAATTTTTTGAAGCAATGAAGCGTTAAAATCTTTGGAGTATTTTGTTAAAAAAATATTTAATAAATTAAAAATTTTTTAATCATTGCTTATAAATTTAATAGAGCCTGTTTCAAGAGAATACTCAGCGCCTACAACATTGATCTTATTTTCCGCAATGAGTTCTTTAAGGATTGTAGATTTATTCTCAAGCGATGTAACTGAAGCTTTAATATTGGTTTGAACGCATTTCTCGATAGTCAAGCAGCTCTTATCACCAAAATTATTTTCTAATTCCAGTTCTAGAGCAGGGCGGATATTGTCAATTATACTGCGAAGATTTGGTGAGGTATGAGAATTTGGTTTTGTAATTTCATCGATTGTGGCAATTACTGCTCCACAGTTACTATGACCCAATACAACTATAAGACGAGTTCCAAGTACAGTTACAGCGTATTCGATGCTACCAATTTGCGTCGAAGAAGCAATGTTGCCTGCAACTCTAATTACAAAAAGGTCACCAATTCCACAGTCAAATATAAGTTCTACGGGTACCCTTGAGTCAGAGCATGCAAGGATTATAGCAAAAGGTTTTTGGCCCGATGCTTGATCTAAATGCTGTTTGCGATTAGCTGATACTTCTTTACTCACTTCACCAGATAAAAATCTCTTATTACCTTTGCAAAGACGTTTTAATGCTTCATCTGGATCCATCATTTTTTAACATTATCCTGAAATATGATTATTGGACAATCCATCTATGTAATCGAGCAATGGAGCCCTTTGGAAAATAAGTTTTATTCTGAGGGAGTTCTAAATAGCCATCTGTATCAGACAAAGATGCAAAGTCTCCAGAAGTGTTGGTTTTAATAGGTATTGCCAAAGTTTGACCATTTTTATCAAATCTTAATTTAACAGGTTTATACAAAGTCAATAATGGTTTAAAGTAAATTTTTGACGTAATTTTTGCATATTCTGGCAAGATTTTTGGAGCCCCGGATGCGCATAATAGTGACCTCAAAACATAATGTCTGCAACAAATTAATGCAGATACTGGGTTACCTGGAAGAGCAAATATTAATTGCCCCTCAGGCCCCTTACCAAACCACATAGGCTTTCCAGGGCTCTGGCTAACTTTATGGAAAATAACTTTTACCCCAAGATTGCAGAGAACCTGGGGAATATAATCTGCTTTACCCATTGAGACACCACCACTCAAAATAAGTACATTTGATTCTTTTAGGTGTATTGCCAGACGCTCGTTTAGTTTAGAAATATTATCACCAATGTGGTCATGTTTAATCTTTTTATAATGATGACTTTTGAGCAAAGAAACGATTGCTGGTCCATTAGACATTCTAACTTCATGAGGCCCTATTGGTTTACCTGATTCAATAAGTTCATTACCTGTTGAAATAACTCTAATAATCGGATCTTTAGAGACAACCACATCTTTTTTTCCACAAGAAGCGATAATTGCAATATCAAATGGTGAAATACGTTTCCCAGGGCTTAATAATTGCTTTCCTTTTGTATAATCTGATGCACGAGGATGAATAAAACGATTTTTTTGAAGCTTATATTGATTTTTGATTATTGCTTCTCCATTTAAGATGGATAATTCTTCAATTGGTACAATAGAATCGGCTCCTCTTGGTAACGAGGCACCTGTCATTATTTCAATACACCTCCCACTTTTTAAAGATAATTTTTTATCACCAGCAGCTTGTATTGCTTGAATTGGAAACTTTAATTGGCCTGAATTGTAATTACTCCAGGATAAAGCGATTCCATCCATCATTACGCGATCAAAAGGTGGTTGATCTCTCTCTGCTTTTACAATTTCTTGCAATACACAACCGGTTGCTTCAGCGTTGAGAACAGTCTCTGTGGCAAAGTTTTCTGTTGCAGCTAAAATTAATTCAAGTGCTTCTGACGCTTTATGCATAAAACAACTATCTTTTTTCTCGTGAAACTGCGCGATGTCCAATATCACGTCTATAAAAAACGTCATCCCAATAAATTTTATCAACCGCCTCGTAGGCATTTCCTGCTGCTAAAGTCACAGAATCTCCAAGGCCCACAACACAGAGCACACGACCACCGTGAGTTTGAATGCGACCATTTTTTAGACTTGTGCCAGCATGAAATACTTTCTGGGTTTTAGTGGTTGCATCTTTAAGGCCTTTGATATCTTTTCCTGTCTTATATTCCATTGGATACCCTCCAGCTGCAAGAACAACACCTAGAGCAGCTCGAGAATCCCACTCTGCAGTTTCTTTAGCTAAAGTGCCGTTTATTGTGGATAAAAGAATAGCCGCAAGGTCTGATTTAAGACGCATTAATATTGGCTGAGTTTCCGGATCTCCTAATCGACAATTGAATTCTATTACCTTTGGGTTTCCATCTTGCAAAATCATTAATCCAGCATAGAGAAATCCCAGGTAAGGGTAACCATCAACAAACATTCCCTTCAGTGTTGGCTGAATAATTTCATTGATAATTTTTTTTTCAATTTGATCGTTTACTATTGGAGCTGGAGAGTATGCACCCATGCCCCCTGTATTAGGGCCAGTATCACCATCATTTATTGCTTTGTGATCTTGTGAAGTTGCTAATGGCAAGATTGACTTACCATCTGTAATAACAATAAAACTAACTTCTTCTCCTTCTAAATACTCTTCAATAACAATCTGTTTTCCAGCATTACCAAAAGAATTACCTGAAAGCATTTCAATAGCAGCATTTTCAGCTTCTTCAATAGTCATTGCGACGATTACACCCTTACCTGATGCCAAACCATCAGCTTTGATTACTATCGGCGCACCTTTATTTCGAATATATGCAATAGCTGAATTAATTTCAGAAAAGTTTTGAAACTCAGCTGTCGGAACTTTATGTCGCTTTAGGAAGTTTTTTGTAAATATTTTTGATCCTTCTAGCTGAGCCGCTGCTGCTGAAGGACCAAAACAAGCAAGATCGAAAGAATTAAAGTGATCAACAATGCCATGAACTAAAGGTGTTTCTGGCCCAATAATTGTTAAATCTATATTTTCCTTTTTTGCAAAGTCAGATAATGCGTCAAAATTATTAATTTCAATTTTAATATTTTTGACCTTTTCTTCAAGCTCTGTTCCGGCATTTCCTGGCGCAACAAAAATTTCTTTAACATCTTGAGATTGAGCACATTTCCATGCAAGAGCATGTTCACGACCACCATTGCCAATTATTAAGATTTTCATAGAATTCTCATAAAAATTTAATGCCGAAAATGACGAATACCTGTGAACACCATCGCAATACCGTGATCATTTGCTGCTTGAATAACTTCATCGTCTCGAACAGAGCCACCTGGTTGAATAATTGATGTGATTCCAGTTTTCGCTGCTTCATCAATTCCATCACGAAACGGAAAGAAAGCATCCGATGCCATTACAGAGCCTTCAATTTTTAAATTCTCATCATTTGCTTTGATCGCTGCAATTTTTGTGCTGTAAACACGGCTCATTTGACCTGCCCCTACACCAATTGTGGCACTATCCTTACAGAAAATTATTGCATTTGATTTAACATATTTGACTACAGTCCATGCAAATAGCATATCCCTAATTTGTTCTGGTGAAGGTGGCTTATCAGTAACTATGTTTAAATTTTCTTCAGTAATGCTAGCAGTATCAGTTTCTTGAACAAGCAGTCCACCTGAGATTTTTTTATAATCATATTCGTAAATTGTATTTTTTGACCATTTGCCAGTTTCTAATAATCGTATATTTTTCTTCTGAGAGATTATATTGGCGGCATCATTATCTATCTTTGGGGCTACAATAACTTCAACGAACTGTTGTTGTATTATATTTTCTGCTGTCTTTCTATCTAGTGGTCGATTAAAAGCAATGATGCCACCAAATGCAGATGTTGGATCAGTTTCGTATGCCTTTTTATAGGCTTCTTTAATATTTGTAGAAACTGCTACACCACATGGATTAGCGTGTTTTACTATAACGCAGGCAGGATCATTAAAATTTTTTACACATTGCAAAGCTGCATCACTGTCTGCGATGTTATTAAATGAAAGCTCTTTCCCTTGAAGCTGTTTTGCCATTGCCAAAGATCCAATATTAGCATGTTGATCGATATAGAATGCAGCATTTTGATGTGGATTTTCACCGTAACGTAATTTATTTGATAGATTTCCTGAATATAAAAATCTTGAATTAAACTCATTATCTTTTAATGTATTAGATAAATATTTAGTAATTGCTGTGTCATAGCTAGCAGTATGAGCATATGCTTTTGCTGCAAGTTTGCGACGTTTAACTGTAGATAGAGAGCCCTCCCTAATATCATTAAGGACGGGTCCGTAGTCTTCGGGCTCAACAATTACGACCACGCTATCATGGTTTTTGGAAGCAGCACGAATCATTGCAGGGCCACCTATATCAATGTTTTCAATTGCTTCATTGATAGTTGACTTATTATTGGCAATTGTTTCCTCAAAAGGATAAAGATTGACGATTAATAAATCGATGGGATCTATATTATGATTTTTCATAATTGATTCATCAATTCCACGACGACCTAATAGGCCTCCATGAATAATTGGGTGTAAAGTTTTTACTCGGCCATCCATAATTTCTGGAAAGTTAGTTTTCTCTGATACATCAATTATACTCAGTCCTGCGTTTCGCAATACCTTTGAGGTGCCGCCAGTTGATAGAATTTCTATATCTAATTCTAAAAGTTTTTTCGCTAATGGAACTACACCACGTTTATCAGAAACACTGATAAGCGCTCGTCGAATATTAAACATTAAATTACCTAAAAATTAAGCAAGAAGATCCAATAAGGACTATTCTTGAATTAGAGAATAAGTTTTAAGTTTTTTTCGCAATGTACCCCTATTCAAGCCCAAAATACCAGCTGCTTGACTCTGGTTTCCTTGCGTATAATTCATCACAACTTTAAACAAAGGTCGTTCTACTTCTCCAATAACAAGGTCATATAGATCACCTGGGCGATCTCCGTTAAGGGAAGTGAAGTATTGATCCAGAGCATCTTCAGTATGCTTGCAGAGCGGCTTTCTACTCTTCTTGGATACAAGCGAATCTTTTTGATTTTTATTTACCACAATTATCTAATCCTGAGTGCATACCTCATTTCACAATGAGATTAAATATTTATCCCCCAATTGGAACAATTAGTCTTTCAAAGCAAAATTTTGACTTCTCTCAAAGAAGTTTTTTATTAACTTAATTTGTTCCAAAGCATTTTTTGCACGTACTACCTGAAATCGAAATTCATCTGCATCTTCTAAGCTATAGCAATACCAGGTCAGGTGCTTTCGAGCCACTCGAACTCCATTCACTTCTCCATAGAACTGATGCAGTTCTTTCAAGTGGTCAAGCATAATATCACGCAATTCAATTTTATCCAGTCGCGGTTTTTTCTCATTAGGGTTAACAAGTTGAAGTAGCTCGCGAAAAATCCAAGGCCGACCCTGTGCGCCACGCCCAATCATTAAGCCATCGCAATTCGTTGCGCTTAATACTTCAAGCGACTTCTCAATGGATGTTATATCTCCATTTGCGATGACAGGTATTCCCACGGCTTCTTTGACTTGCGCAATAGTTTCAAATTCTGCTTCACCTTTGAAACGACATGCGCGAGTTCTACCATGAATAGCAAGTGAAGATACGCCAGCATCTTCAGCTATTTTTGCAATATTAATTGCATTACGATTTTTTGTGTCCCAGCCCGTTCTGATTTTTAAAGTAATTGGAACCCGAACTGATTTGACCACTTTAGTTAAAATAGATCTAACTAATTTTTCATCTTTGAGTAAGGCTGAGCCTGCATATTTTTTACATACCTTTTTTGCTGGACAACCCATATTTACATCAATAATTTGTGCACCTCGCGAAACACAAGCTGCAGCAGCTATAGCTAGTCTCTCGGGTTCTGATCCAGCTATCTGAACGGCAATAGGTTCAGAATCCATATCTAAATCAAGACGAAATTGGGATTTTGGGGTCTGCCAAAGACTGATATTTGCCGTAGTCATTTCAGATGTAGTCATTCCAGCACCAAAACGCCTACAAATTTTTCTAAATGGAGCGTCAGTTATACCAGCCATCGGTGCTAAAACAATAGGATTTTTAATCGTATATGGACCTATCATTATGGGTTTTAATTTCATTTAAAATTTTTCAATTAATCTTTTTCCCCAACACAATTGACCATGTTTGACCATCCTGGTTTCTTAAAATTGAAGAATCAAATTCAATGCAGCTTTCAAAAGCTAATTTAACTTCATTTATCTGTTCAGATAAGACACCAGATAAAGCGAGCATTCCATGATGTTTGAGCAGCGCTACAATAGATGGTGCAAATTTGATGAGTGGTTCAGCTAGAATATTTGCGACAATGAAATCAAATTTATCATTAATTTCATTTAGGTTCTCAAGAACGTTTATTTTTTTTATAACTTGGTTATTAATGGCGTTTTGTTGTGTTGCTATGATTGCTTGTGGATCAATGTCAAAAGCAGTTACAGATGAACTACCTAATTTAAGTGCTGCAATGCCTAAAATTCCTGATCCACAACCAAAATCAAGCATAGTTTTACCGTCAAGCATTAAGGAGTCTATCCATTCAAGACATAAGGCAGTTGTTGCATGAGTTCCTGTACCAAATGCTAGCCCAGGATCTAGACGTATAATAATTCTATTATCTTTTGGAGTTTTATGTTCTGTTGGGTATATCCAAAGCCGCTTACCAAATTTCATAGGGCTAAAATCTTTTAGCCACTCTCGCTCCCATATACAATCTTTAAGTATTTCAACTTCATAATTAATCAATGTAGATAAACGTAATTCATTGATAAGTGTATCTTTAAGTTTTGGAAGATTTACATTATCAGAAAAGATTCCTGCGATTGTTGATTCCTTCCACAATATTGTTTTACCTAATTCTGGTTCAAATATTGGATTGTCACCAGCATCACCATAAGTTATTGAGCATACATCAAAATCTTTAAAAATTTCTTCAATTATTTCAGCATTGAATCTGCCAAGGTTCATTGTAAATTTACACCAGGGCATTAGATTGAAATTCCGTACCTAGCTCAAACCAAGTCGCTTTTCAAGATAATGGATATCTAGAGCACCCGATTGAAATGCTGCATGTTGAAATATTTCTTGATGTAAAGGTACATTAGTTTTAATTCCTTCAATGACTATTTCACTTAAGGCATTCTTTATCCTAGCAAATGCTGCATCTCTAGTTTCGCCATGTGCAACAAGTTTTCCAATCATTGAATCATAGTAAGGTGGTACCTTATAACCACTGTATAAATGACTTTCCATACGTATTCCAGGCCCACCTGGGCTGTGCATAAATGTAACTAAGCCAGGTGAGGGCATAAAATTTTTGGGGTCTTCTGCATTAATGCGGCACTCTATGGCATGCCCATTAAAGTTTACATCTTTTTGTGAGTAACTAAGCTTTTCTCCACTAGCGATTCGAAGCTGTTCACGCACAATATCGATACCAGTAATCATTTCCGTTACAGGATGCTCAACTTGAAGGCGAGTATTCATTTCAATAAAATAAAATTCGTTATTTTCATATAGAAATTCAAAAGTTCCAGCGCTGCGGTAGCCAATATCTTTACACGCTTGTGCACATCTTTCACCAATACGATTTCGTTGTTTCTCGCTTATGCCAGGCGCAGGTGCTTCTTCTATAACTTTTTGATGACGACGTTGCATAGAACAATCACGCTCTCCCAGGTGAATAACATTACCATGTGTATCCATTAAAACTTGAAATTCAATATGTCTTGGAGTTTCAAGAAATTTTTCCATATAAACTGAATCATTATTAAATGCTGCACGAGCCTCACTTTTAGTAAGTGATATTGCTGATAAAAGGGCTGCTTCAGCATGAACCACTCTCATGCCACGACCACCACCACCGCCAGATGCTTTAATTATAATTGGGTATCCTATTTCTCTAGCAATGCGTATATTTTCATCTGCATTATCAGTAAGTTCACCATCTGATCCTGGAACACATGGAACACCGGCTTTTTTCATTGCTGCAATTGCTGATACTTTATCGCCCATTAATCTAATCGCATCTGCTTTTGGACCAATAAATGTGAACCCACTCGACTCAACTCGTTCAGCAAAATCAGCATTTTCTGATAGAAAGCCATAACCTGGATGTATTCCTGTAGCATCTGTGACTTCAGCGGCACTGATAATTGCAGGCATATTTAAGTAGCTATCGATTGATTGCGCAGGTCCAATACAAACAGTCTCATCAGCAAGCAATACATGCTTAAGATTATTGTCTGCTTGTGAATGAACTGCTACAGTTTTGATACCCATTTCGCGGCAAGCGCGCAAAATACGTAGAGCAATTTCGCCACGATTGGCTATTACAATTTTCTCGAGCATATTCTTATTTTATCGTTTAGTTGTTTTCATGTTGATCGATGATAATTATGGTTTGGCCAAATTCGACTGGCTCACCATTTTTAATTCGAATAGATTTGATTGTTCCTGACACATCAGATTCTATAGGATTCATCATTTTCATAGCCTCAATAATGCAAAGCGTGTCACCAGTCTTAACATGATCGCCAACTTTAACAAAGGGTTCAGAGTCAGGAGACGATGCAGAATAGAAAGTACCCACCATAGGGGAAGCAACTTCAAAGTGAGTTTCATTATCATCTGAAGCAACACTTGGTGGAGCTGGAGCATTGGCAGTTTCAGCTGCAGGTGTTGCAACTGCAATCTGTGAAGGCACTAAATTTTTAACTTCAGTTGCATGTCTGCTTATACGCACGGATTCTTCACCTTCAGTAATTTCTATCTCAGCAACTCCAGACTCTTCGATTAATTCTATAAGTTTTTTTACTTTTCTTATGTCCATTATTTTCCTTAATCTATATCAATACTTTGGCAAGCCGCCCTCAAGGCTAACTCATAACCGTAAGCTCCAAAACCAAAGAGACAATTTTTTGCGATGTTACTAAAATAACTTTTATGACGAAATTCTTCACGAGTAAATGTATTGCTAAGATGGATCTCAGTAAACGGAATTTCTACAGCTAATAAAGCATCCCGCAAGGCAACACTCGTGTGCGTAAATCCACCAGGATTTAGGATAATGTACTTAGTGTCACTAGCCACAGCTTGTTGGACCTTATCAATGAGCTCATGTTCAGCATTACTTTGAAAACAATTTAACTCATGCCCAAGCTGTTTTGTGAGAGCAATACATTGTTTTTCAATATCTTCAAGCCTAGTGGAGCCATATACATTAGGTTCACGCGAGCCAAGTAAATTAAGGTTTGGACCATTTAAAAGTAATAAAGTTGACATTTTGGGTTCACTTCCTAATAACTGAAGATAGCTACAATTTTAACTATTTTCGCAGAATTTACTATAGTTTTTTATATTTTATAGTTTATTTAAAATAGAGCGAGCTTCTGAGATAGATAATTCGTTACGATCAAGAAGAGCAGTTGCTTTGGTGAAAGCATCGAGATGAGATTGATGAATTTCACCAATAAAAGAACTGAGTAATTGACCATCGGAAGTAACAAACATTGTGAACGGTAAACCAATGAATTCAAGTCCTGATAATTCAGCTACTTCAATTGCATCTTTTTCACCAATAAGTATAGGGTAGTTAAATTCTATGTCTTTTGCATAATCTTTTACTGGCTCAAGAAAATCTACCGCTACCCCAATAACTTGATATCCATTTTTATTTCCAAATTCTTTTTGAAAACTCTTTAAAAGAGGGATTTCTCTTCGGCATGGAGCACACCATGTCGCCCAAAAATTTACAATACGGTGTTTTCCATGCCAATTTGAAAAACTATTTTCGATTCCATTTAGGTCTTGAAGTGTAAATTCCAAGTTTGAAACAACTTTCAAAGGCTGAGTTTTTTCTATTAACGTAGACTCTTTATTTAAAAATTTTGATGCATAAAAGATTATTCCAAATAAAAAAATTACGATAAAAATTTTTAATGCTATTGAAGTTCGCGACACATTAGAATCCATATATTATTTATAAGATTAAATATCCGTAATAGAAAGTGCTTTTTGTACATGCAAGGCAAAAGTATCAGCTTCCATGTAACCAACAATTTCGTAACCACGCCGCTGTATTCCATTTGCGTCAAAGAAAATAATTGTTGGTGGACCAAAAACACCAAAGCGTTTAAGAAGTAATTTATCAACCTTGTCATTATTGGTCACATCGGCTTGCAACCAAACTGTATTCGATAAAATAGCTTGTACTTCTATGTTTGAAAACGTGTATTTTTCCATTTCGATGCAAGATACACACCAATCAGCATAAAAATCTAACAAAACACTCTTACCAAGAGCAGAAGCAGCTTCAATTTCCCGATCTAAATCATCAACTGACTTAATTGTCTGAAATGGAAGTTCATTAACATATCTTTCAGATCTATTTTTTTCATTTAAAACTGAATTGTTTAGAGGTTTGTATGAGTAATCGCTACCATTAATGGAGCCTACCAATAAGAAAAGACTGTAAATTATTATAAGAAATCCAAAACCTTTTCCAAACTTTTTTAATCGATTCGAATCAGTTTTAAATAGTGTTAAACCACCCATTGAGACGCCAATTACAAGGGCAAGTAATGACCAAAGCATCATAACTATAGACTCAGATAAAATTTTTGATAATGTCCAGATTGCCAACCCAACCATCATAAAGCCAAATATATTTTTGACTAAATTCATCCAGTGGCCTGTTTTTGGTAGTAATTTTCCTTGGGTAGCTCCAACTATAAGTAGCGGTACCCCCATTCCTAAACTCATAAAAAATAAAGATATTCCACCTCTTAATACATCACCTGTTTGAGCGATAACAGTTAATGCTGCAATTAGTGCGGGAGTGACACAAGCAGTCACAATTAACGAAGATAGAGCGCCCATGATAAATGAGCCAATTAAAGTTCCACTTTTTTGACTGCCACTAATTTTTGATAATCTATTTTGAATACTGCTGGGCATTTGAAGATTGAAATAACCAAACATTCCAAGTGCGAGCACAACAAATAAAATAGCAAATAAAATTAATATCCAAGGCTGATTGAATATAGCCTGCATTTGAAGCCCTAAAGCGGCAGTAATGATTCCGGCCCCTGTGTAAACCAATGCTAAACCTAAGACATAACTTAAAGCTAAAATAAATCCACGCAAAGCACTAGTATCTTTACCTTCACCTGCAATTATGCCTGATAAAATAGGTACCATGGGAAGTACGCAAGGAGTCAATGCTAAACCCAGACCGGCAAGGAAAAATAATCCAATTGAAATCAAGATATTTGAATTTTTAATAATTTGCGCAAGTTTTGCTTGTTCAGAGAAAGTTTCATTAATGTCAGAAGCTGGTGACGGGACGTTAATAGTTAGCATTTTTGTCTCTGGCATGTAACAAATGCCATCAATTTTGCAACCTTGATAATTAAGATTAATTTTTAGTTCCATTGCTTCAGGCGTTGCTCGAGAAATATAAGCACTGCCAAAGACCTCATCAAAATAAACCTCTTGCTCGCCCAACCACTCATCAATTTTAGTTTTACCTTTAGGTAAAATTAATTCTCCTATTTTTACATTTTCATTTAACGCATCAATAGAAATTCTACTTTTATATAAGTAATAACCTTGTAAGGGGCGAATGCTAAATTTTATAGTGCTGCTATCAATAGCAAAAGCATTGGGAATAAATGCCTCATCTGAAGGTAAGGTATCATTATTTGATATCACTGAAAGATTAGAGAAACTATTATTTCTTGAGGTGAGCTTTTCATTTGTGTCAAGGGAATTAAAGCTTCCTTCTGAAGAAGAGGCAGCTTGAATGTCAACGAACGTTAATACTAGAAATATTAAACTTAAAGATGTAAAAATTTTTTTATTTAAAAAATTCATGCAATTTTTGGCAATGTTTTAGATGAACTTACTATATTAATTATTAGGTTCATTTAATCATTTTTCACCGATTGATATATATATATTTTCGCATAGTTTGAAAAATATACTTGAAATCCTTAATTGTGAGCATATGATTAGCACTCTTCGTTACCGAGTGCTAAGTAGTGCTGGTTATAAAAATCGAAACAAGTGGGTTATTAATCAATAATATACAGGAGAAATGCACCATGAAGATGCGTCCGCTTCATGATCGGGTAATAGTCAAGCGCATGGAAGAAGAGCGCACATCACCCGGCGGAATTGTTATTCCTGATGCCGCAACAGAAAAACCTATCAAAGGCGAAGTTGTAGCTGCAGGTAATGGCAAGATACTCGAGAATGGCGATATTCGTGCTCTCGATATCAAAGTTGGTGACCAGGTCCTCTTCGGCAAATATGCTGGTACAGAGGTTAAAGTTGATGGGGGAGAGCTGCTCGTGATGAAAGAAGATGACATCATGGCAGTAATTGAATCTTAATTATTAAGGAATTTAAAGATGGCTGCTAAAGAAGTACGTTTTGGCGATGATGCACGGCAGAAAATGTTTACTGGCGTGAATGTTCTCGCAAATGCGGTAAAAGTGACTCTTGGTCCAAAAGGCCGCAATGTTGTACTCGATAAAAGCTTTGGCGCACCGACTGTCACAAAAGATGGTGTTTCGGTCGCTAAAGAAATTGAACTCGATGACAAATTTGAAAATATGGGTGCACAGATGGTGAAGGAAGTCGCATCTCAAACATCTGATATTGCAGGAGATGGAACAACTACCGCTACTGTGCTCGCACAAGCAATTCTTCGCGAGGGTTTAAAATCAGTTGCTGCCGGCATGAATCCAATGGACCTAAAGCGCGGTATTGATAAAGCTTCATCTGCAATGGTTGCAGAGCTTAAAAAATTATCTGAGCCTTGTGAGGATGATAAAGCAATTGCTCAAGTGGGAAGTATTTCAGCAAATTCAGATCCTGAAATTGGTGACATCATTTCAAATGCTATGGATAAGGTTGGAAAGGAAGGTGTAATTACTGTTGAGGAAGGTTCTGGACTTGCCAATGAACTTGATGTTGTTGAGGGCATGCAATTTGACCGTGGTTACTTATCTCCTTACTTTATTAATGATGCTAACAGTCAGCAAGTTGGTCATGATAATCCACTAATACTTTTATATGACAAAAAGATTTCTAACATCAGAGATCTATTGCCGGTTCTTGAAAGTGTAGCAAAGGCTGGCCGACCTCTTCTCATTATTGCTGAAGATGTAGAAGGTGAGGCTCTTGCAACACTTGTTGTTAATAATATTCGAGGGATTGTTAAAGTAGCTGCTGTCAAGGCGCCTGGCTTTGGTGATCGTCGTAAAGCTATGCTTCAGGATATCGCTGTTCTGACTGGCGGACAGGTTATTTCAGAAGAAGTAGGTTTATCGCTTGAAAAGACAACTCTTGAAGATCTTGGTGAAGCAAAAAAGGTTCAAATTACTAAAGAAGCGACTACAGTTATTGATGGCGCTGGCAAGGTAGATGACATAAAGAGCCGCGTTGAGCAGATAAACACTGAAATTGAAGAGTCTTCATCAGACTACGATAAAGAAAAGCTTCAAGAGCGGGTAGCCAAATTATCTGGCGGGGTGGCTGTTATTAAGGTCGGTGCTGCCACTGAAATAGAGATGAAAGAAAAGAAAGCTCGTGTTGAGGATGCATTGCATGCTACACGTGCCGCCGTAGAAGAGGGTGTTGTACCTGGCGGTGGAGTGGCCTTCATTCGTGCTGTTAGTCAAATAACTAAAGTAAAAGGTGATAATGACGATCAAAACGTTGGTATTGCTATCTTAAAACGTGCTGTTGAAGAGCCACTACGGCAAATTGTTCGTAATGCTGGAGGCGATGCTAGCGTTGTTTTGAATGCTGTTGCTGAAGGTGATGGGAATTATGGTTACAACGCGGCATCTGGTGAGTATGGAGACATGATTGATGCCGGGATCTTAGATCCGACTAAGGTTTCTCGATATGCATTGCAAAATGCTGCTTCTGTATCTGGGTTGCTTCTCACAACTGAAGCAATGGTTGCTGATGCACCACAAGATGATGCAGCTGCTCCTGGTGGCGGTATGCCAGACATGGGCGGCATGGGCGGCATGGGAGGCATGGGTGGCATGGGCGGCATGATGTAGGACTCTTAGCTATCCGATGATAATGAGAAAGCCCGGCATGATATGTCGGGTTTTTTTTTAATAATATTAGATTTATTTCAAACTTTTTATTAAGTTAATTTTGATTTTAGAAAGAATCCGCAATAAAAATATCGTTATTGAAAGAAAATTGAGGAATAATTAGTTTCATGCCACTTGTAGCACATAATAATTTACCAGCATTTAAGCGTCTCCAAGATCGAGGTCAAAATGTATTGTCGGCTGAGAGAGCTAAGCGGCAGGACATAAGAGAGTTACATATTGGGTTTTTAAATATAATGCCAGATGCAGCATTAGTTGCGACTGAACATCAGTTCGTTCGCCTTATTGGCGCAAGCAATCAAATTGCTCAATTCTATATCTATCCATTTACTATTCCCGAAATGGACCGTGATTCTGCCGCAATGAAACACATTGAAAAATATTATTTCAATTTTTCAGATCTCTGTGACCAAGGATTAGATGCTCTTATTATTACTGGCGCTAATCCAGCAAATCCAATTCTCGAGGAGGAAGCATTTTGGGACCCTTTAATAAAAGTAATTGATTGGGCTTCAGATAATGTTGCTTCAATACTATGCTCATGCCTTGCGACTCATGCATTAGTAAAGTCAAGATACAATATTAGTAGACAGCGTTTACCAAGAAAGAAATGGGGGGTTTATAGTCACAAGATTACAGATCCAAAACATCCTTTAACTTGGGAAATTAATACTCATTTTGATGCGCCTCATTCTCGTTATAATGATGTAAGTAAATCTCAATTAGAAGAAGTTGGTATAAAAGTTCTTGCTGAAAGTGAGAGTGCAGGTGTACATCTTGCGGTGAGTCCAGATCAATTTCGTGTTGTCTATTTCCAGGGGCATCCAGAATACAATGCCGTAAGTTTATTGAAAGAATATAAACGTGAAGCACTGAGATTTATTGATAATATTCGAGATACAGAGCCATCATTGCCACGTAACTACTTCACATCAGAAGCAGAAGAGATAATTACCCAATTCTTGGAAGCTGTAAATTTGGCGAAATCATTAGGAACAACAATGCCTTCTTTTCCAGAGTCTGAGTTAGAGCTTTTAGTTCATAATACATGGGGTGATACTGGCAAAGCGATAGTCAATAATTGGTTAGGCTTAGTTTATCAATTCACTAATCTTGATCGACATTTACAATTCATGGAAGGTGTTAATCCTGATGATCCTCTTGGCTTGAAATAAGTAAATATTTTCATATTGAATAAATATTTTCAGACCTTATTATTTTAAAAATTGATGCAATTAAAAAAATTAATTAACACCCTTTAAGTTAGAAGGAAAAGCAAATGGGTTTTAAAACTAAGCAGATTCACGCAGGCGTAACACCTGATCCACTTACTGGATCAATTTTGACACCGATATATCAGACCACAACATATGTGCAGGATTCAGTTGATGAATATCTTTCAAAAGGTTACTCCTATTCACGCTCAAATAATCCAACGGTTCGTGCGCTTGAATTAAAAATGACAGAATTAGAGGATGCTGAAGACTCAATTTGTTTTGGAACGGGTATGGCAGCCATACAGGGTGTGATGCTTGCATTTCTTAATGCTGGTGATCACGCCATTATATCTGATGTAGCGTATGGTGGAACATATCGTTTATGTACAAAAATTTTAAGTCGCTTCAATGTTGAATTTACTTTTGTAGATAGTTCAGATCTGTCTGCGGTTTCAGATGCCATTAAAGATAATACAACTTTAATATTAACAGAAACTCCTGCTAACCCCACTATGAAATGCACTGATATTGCTGGTGTTTCACGGATTGCTAAAAAAACGGGAATTATGCATGTTGTAGATAATACGTATTTGACACCATATTTTCAGAGACCATTAGAGCTTGGTGCGGATATGTCAGTATATAGTACAACGAAATATATGGATGGACATAATGCGACAGTTGGAGGAGCTGTTGTTTGTGCAACCCAAGATCACGCAGATAAGGTACGTTTTATACAAAGTAGTACAGGTAGCATTATGTCACCGCAAGTTGCTTGGCTAACCTTGCAGGGATGCAAGACGATGTCATTGAGGTTGGATGCTCAGTCTGCAAATGCCATAGCAATTGCAGAATATTTAGAAGGCCATGAAAAAGTAGATCAAGTACGATACCCGGGTTTAAAGTCATTTCCCCAATATGAATTAGCAAGCAGTCAATCCACAGGTTATGGAGCGATGCTATGGTTTGATTTAAAGGGTGGATTAAAAGCTGGCAAAAAACTTATGGATAATATCGATGTTTTTAGTCTTGCAGAAAATCTTGGTTCAGTGGAGTCTCTTATTACACATCCAGTAACTATGACGCACGCGGCTGTTGATGAGGCTGAACGAATACGAGTTGGAATACTCGATGGTTTGGTTCGTGTATCTGTAGGACTTGAGGATGTTGAAGACTTAATTGAGGCTCTTGATAAGGCTCTTAAAAGAATATAATAAATTTTTGTTTGTAGTTTCAATATTTTTTATGAAAGAAGTTTGGTGTTTAGTTAAAATTCTAGAAGATCTTTAAATTATTATGACGTTTTTAATTTACGTTTCTTCGTTTATAAATAATACGAATTATAAGCAGAAAAGTTAAAATAGTTGCATAAATAATTGGCTCAGTAATATCTTTTTTAACTTGCCACCAATAATGCCAGATACTAAGAATACCAATCACATAGACCATATTATGGAGGGGTTGCCAATATTCTTTCATATATAGACGTATTTTTATAAAAGATGTTAATGCTAATGCGGTTAGCAAAAACAGAGACATAAAACCCAGTGCGATGAAAGGCCTTTCAAAAAAATCTTCTAAAATTTTATTTAAACGAAATTCTTTTTCGAGTGTAACCCATATGAAAAAATGCATAAGTGCATAAAAGAAGGCAAATAAGCCAATCATACGTCTAAAGCGGGATACCGAGTTCCATTTGGTTATTTGTCTGATTGGGGTAATTGATAAAGCAATTATAATAAAACGTAAAGCCCAGTTACCAAAATAATCTAATAAGGTTTCAACTTGGTTTACACCAAGATTGCCGAATAATCCAAAGGTATTGCTCAAAATTAATAGGAATGGTGATAAGCAAATAAAAAATATCAGAGGCTTCCAAAAAGATTGAATTTGATTTAATTTTTTCACAAATATTTAAAAATTTCGATAAAGGTCAAGGTCTTTGTAAAGGTGAGCAACATGCTCTCCATATCCATTGAACATTTTTGTTTTTTGTTTTTTTGCAAAGATTCCACTTCCAATTCTTCGTTCTAACGATTGACTCCAGCGTGGATGATCAACATTTGGATTTACATTCGCAAAGAAGCCATACTCTTTTGGGTTCGCCACGTTCCAACTTGTCTTTGGTTTGCTCGACATAAATTTGATACTAACAATGCTTTTTATACTTTTGAAACCATATTTCCATGGCACTACTAGTCTTATTGGCGCACCGTTTTGATTTGGAATAATCTTTCCATAAATACCAATTGCTAAAATTGTTAGAGGATTTGTTGCTTCTTCGATAGTAAGGCCCTCTCTGTAAGGCCAATCTAGTACCCAACTTTTTTGACCGGGCATTTGTTTGGAATCTTTTAGTGTTTCAAATGCAATATATTTTGCTTTTGAAGTTGGCTGAAAATGATTAATAACTTTTGCAAGAGAGATGCCAACCCAAGGGATAACCATCGACCAAGCTTCAACACACCTCATACGATATATTCTTTCTTCAAGATCAAATGGCTTCATAAATTCATCGAAATCAATTACCCCAATTTTTTCCGCATGACCTGATACTTTTATCTTCCAAGGCCTTGGTTTGAAATCTTTTGCTTTCATAGAAGGATCACTTTTTTGAGTCCCAAATTCATAAAAATTGTTATAAGTTGAGATATCTTCAAAAGTATTTGGATTTTCAGATGTGCTGAATTGGCTTTCATTAATACCTGTAAGTGATGTTGTTTGAAATTCAGGTATAACTGCTCCAAAAGTGGATTTTGCAATAATTGAGCTTCCAGCTATTGAGCTAGCTTTAATAAAATTACGTCTATTTAAATAATTTGTTTCACTTGTAATTTCAGAAGGCTTAATATCACTCGGTTTTTTTTATAAACACAAATTACTCCACTAAATTTTTACTGCTATTCATAATTAACTTGTAATTTTATTTCAGTCTCAAAAAATTCAATAAAATACTTTAAAAGAGCTTATATTCCCTAAAAAGCTTTTAAATGTATGTATTTAAAAATTTGATACTAACGTAATTTAACGTAATTAAATGTTTTTCCACTTTTTTATACTTTAGATCAAATTTATTGATATCTGATAATATTTAAAATAATTTAATTTTTTAAATTAATGTTAATAACTATGATGTAAGTGCATTTGCATTTGCATTTGCATTTGCATTTGCATTAAATTAATTAAATTGTGGTGATTACTTAAAAATTATGAGCCTTGTAAATAATAAATAAAAAATTATTAAACTTAAATTTTAACCTAACTCATAGCAAATTTCCTTTGGAAACTCCTTAAATCTATCTAAAAATAATATTATTACTTGTGTTTCTGCTCATTGGACGCTAATTTGTAATCTATAATGTTGATGGGGACGAGTAAGCAGATTTAATAGTCGAAAGCGACTGGAGGAAGGTGAAAGCTCTGGGTCTGTATCTGCTGAATATCACCCCGGAGTTGCCGCTTTAAAATTTTTTTCGAGTAGAGTTGGCCGAGTGACTCACGACAAGAGTAACGAATCATTGATATGATTCAGAGGCGACTTAAGTGTCGTGAAGCCGGGTGGTACCGCGATGAATATTCGCCCCGGGTGTGTAATTTGCGCCCGGGGCATTTTTGTATTTGGAGATTTTAGTTTGTCATTTAAAGAAATTAAAAGCCGCTATGATGGACCTGCTATTGAAGAAGAGGTTTTAAAATTTTGGCGTGAGAAAGATGTTTTTCAAAAAACAATTGATCAGGCTGATGGTAAGCCGCGCTTCAGCTTTAACGAAGGCCCACCCACAGCCAATGGTAAGCCAGGTATTCATCATGTATTAGCAAGAAGCTATAAAGATATTTTTCCACGTTATAAAACTATGCAAGGTTATCAAGTGCTTCGTAAAGCAGGCTGGGATACTCATGGACTTCCGGTAGAGCACGAAGTAGAAAAAGAGTTAGGTATTTTTGATAAAAAAGAAATTGAAGAAAAGGTTGGAATAGCTGAATTCACAAAAAGATGTCGTAAATCTGTAATGCGATATATCAGTGACTGGGAAAAAATGACGGAGCGTATGGGTTTTTGGGTCAATATTGAGGAGGCTTATTACACACTTGATAATACTTATATTGAGTCTGTTTGGAACCTTTTGCAAAAAATCTGGGATAAAGATTTGATTTATCGGGGTTATAAAGTTGTTCCTTATGATCCACGTATAGGTGCAACTCTTTCATCGCATGAGTTGGCCCTTGGGTACAAAGATGTAAAAGATCCCTCAATTACCGTTCGTTTTAAGATGAAAGGCCAAGATAATGTTTTTTTTCTTGTTTGGACAACAACACCATGGACATTACCTTCAAATTTAGCTCTCGCAGTTGGAAGCAATATTGATTATAGCTATTGCAAATCAGGGGAACAGGTATTGATTGTGGCCGAAGAGTTACGTGAATCTGTATTTAATGATATTGAGCATACCGTTATAAAAACTATAAAAGGTAAGGAACTTGTTGGAAAAGAATACGATCAAATCTTTAATTATTTTAAGATCAAAGACTCTAATGCCTTTCAAATATTTTCTGCAGATTTTGTTAGCACTGAAAGTGGAACAGGTATTGTGCATATCGCTCCTGCTTATGGCGTTGATGATTTAAAATTAGGCCAAGAAAATAATTTACCTGTTTTACACTGTGTTGGATTAGATGGACATTTCGTTGATGAAGTTGAGCCTGTTAAAGGTTTATTTTTTAAAGATGCTGACAAGCCATTAATTAGTATTTTAGAAAAACGAGATATTATATTTAAATCAGAGAGTTACCTGCACAGTTATCCTTTTGGTTGGCGAACTGGAGATCCAATTCTATATTATGCAAAAAATGCATGGTATATAAAAACTTCAAAATTTCGTGATCGTATGGCAGAACTTAATCAAACTATTAATTGGGTTCCAGGGCATATCAAGGATGGTCGATTTGGAAATTGGCTTGAGAATAATATCGATTGGGCATTATCGCGAGAACGTTTTTGGGGAACACCGTTACCTGTTTGGACAGATGGTGATGATAATTATCATTGTGTAGGCTCTATCAAAGAGTTAGAAGAGCTAACTGGTCTAGAGCATGAAGATATAGACTTACACCGACCTTCAATAGATGAAATTACGTTTGAAAAAGATGGAAAAACTTGGCAAAGAGTTCCAGAAGTAATTGACTGTTGGTTCGATTCGGGCGCAATGTCATATGCGCAGTGGCACTATCCTTTTGAAAATCATGACAAGTTTGAAGGTAGTTTTCCTGCAGACTTTATTTGTGAAGCTATCGATCAGACGCGTGGTTGGTTCTATACACTGCATGCAATATCAACTTTAGTGTCAGATAATGTTGCTTATAAAAATTGTATTTGCCTTAATCTTATTGTGGATGAAGACGGCAAAAAGATGTCTAAATCACTCGGGAATATCATCGATCCTTATGATGTTTTTGACACTGTAGGTGCAGATGCGCTTCGTTGGTATTTTTTAGCACGTTTGTCACCCGATATTTTAAAAAGAGTATCTGTTGATATCGTTACTGATGTTGCAAGTTCATTTATCAATACATTTTGGAACACTTACGGATTTTTCATACTTTATGCCCGTCTTGATAATGTTGATCTTAATAAAAGAATTAATTTAGAAGATCGACCAGAGATTGATCGTTGGGTTCTTGCGTTACTTCACGATACGATAGTAAAAGTAACAGATGCACTGGATAAATTTGATGCAAAAAATGCTGGTGAATCAATTGAGTTCTTCGTTAATCAATTAAGTAACTGGTATGTGCGTCGTAATCGTCGAAGATTTTGGAAATCAACTAATCCCATAGATACTCAAGCAGCTTACCTAACAATGTATGAATGTCTTTATGTTATACATAAACTAATGGCACCGTTTGTTCCATTTCTATCTGAAAATATTTACCAAAACCTCGTAAGAAGCATACAACCCGAAGCTTTAGAATCTGTACACATGACTGAGTGGCCAGTAGCAGATCCTTCTTGGAAAAATGATAAATTATTATATGAAATTGAAACTGTTCAGAAAATTGTTGGCCTTGCACGAGCTGCTCGCGGCCAAAGCGGAGTTCGTGTTCGACAACCTTTATCAAGGTTATTGATTCGCGCTCCTAGTGATGCTGCAGTAAAGGCGCTTCAAAAGCATAAAGATTTAATTATTGAAGAATTAAATGTTAAAGCTATTGAATTTATCGCACGTGATGCTGGTCTTGTAAGTTACAGAATCAAGCCAAATTTACCAAAAATAGGTAAAAAGTATGGAAGTCTTATACCTTCCATTCGTAATGCATTTGAAAGCGCTAATGGACGAGCTATTGCTAGTGCAGTTGCGAAAGGGGAAACTTTTGAAATTTTTGTTAATAATAAAAATATTTCATTTGGGGGCGAAGATATTTTAATTGAAACTAGCTCGGCAGAAGGGTTTGCGTGCGCAGAAGATTCTGGATTTCTAACGGCTTTGGATACAACTTTGAATGATGAGTTGATATGCGAAGGATTTGCTAGAGAATTGGTTCGTTCTGTCCAGGATGCTCGCAAACAAGCTGGTCTCGAAGTTTCTGATCGTATTATTCTGGGCTTATCGGGATCATCTGCCATCGAGGATGCTTTAATAACTCATCATGATTATATAATGAACGAAACATTAGCTATAAAGTGGGAAGTGCAGCAGTCCAAACCTTCACATCAGTCAGTGAACAAGCTAGGTGAAGATAATTGGACCATAGAAATTAGCAAATACAAATCTGAAAATATGTAAATTTGATAAAAATAATAATTTCACTTGCGCGGGCTTCGTAAATTCTGTTATAAGAAAGGGACGCAACAACTTGATATTTAGCGAGTATAAGAAATTTTGACTCTGTATAGAGCTTAAGTTTTAGTCTTAGAACACTCCTCAACTCCAAGAATTAAGCGTACAAACCGTTTAGAGGGTAAAGCGGAAACAAAAATAAAACGCTGGAGTAGTTAACAAATGAAGTACGTCGATCGCTTTCAGGCAGCACTTTTTGTGCTTGCTGGCCATGGTCATATCAAACAAAGGCTTATCAAGGCATACGAAAAAAATCTTTCTAATATAAATGAAGATGAGCTACCTATTGTATTGAGACAAACTTTTGCTGACCTTAGACATCAGATGAATAGTGTAACTCCATTAAACGGTGAGGGAGCTGTTTGTGCTTCTGTTCGAAAGATGTCATTTGATGAAGCTAGTGAGCTTGCTTCTTCAATTGTAAATATGTTTAGCAGCTTATTGAGAACGGAGGGCGGCTGGATATCCGCTCAGGAGTCTTTAGAGCTTACTTCGGAACGAGAAACAGCTGAAAGAATGTTTTGGGCGCGAAATCAATTTAACTCATAACTTAGTTATTTATAATTTTTTTTAAAACCATGATTCTTTTATTTAAGAGGATTATTAAAAATTTTTGAACAATAAAATGAATAAAAAAGATTGGTTATGTGTTCAAAAAATTAATTTCTTAAATAAAATTTTGAAAAAAGATTGGCCAAAATATAAAAATGACTATTAATATTGATACTTCATTGCCGATAGGGGTGTTTGATTCTGGTGTTGGTGGTTTGACAGTTTTAAAGGCTATCTGTGACGTACTTCCAAATGAAAATCTAATTTATCTAGGTGATACCGCTAGACTCCCATATGGCACAAAAAGTTCAGCATCTATTGAAAGATATGCAGTTCAGGCATCAAAAAAACTTCGTGAATACAATATAAAGATGCTAGTTGTTGCTTGCAATACAGCATCTGCAGCTGCAATCGATGCTTTGCAAAAATATATGTCACCAATTCCAGTAATAGGGGTTATAGAGCCAGGTGTCGAAGCAGCATTATCAATTTCCTCAGCTAATTCTTACCTTGTGTTGGCAACTGAAGCAACTGTTCGCTTAGGCGCTTACAGTAAAGCCATAAAAAACCGTAAATCTCATATAAAGGTTCGAGAGCAATCTTGTGAGATGTTGGTAAGTCTTGCTGAAGAAGGATGGACAAGTGGCCAGATAGCGGAATTAACAATCAAGCAATATTTATCAAAAGCGGAATTTGATTCATTTAAATTTGATTCAATCATATTAGGTTGCACTCATTTTCCATTATTACGCGAAACTATCTCAAATATTGCTAGCAATACAGTTGTAATAGATTCTGCAATTACAACTGCAGAGGTTGTAAGTAAAACTTTATCAGCACATAGCTGGCATACAGTTAATGAGGAATCTGGCATAATTAAACTGCTAGCAACCGATGGAATTGATCGATTTGCTCGTATCGGTGAGAAGTTTCTTGGCCGACCTTTAACAGCTGAAGATATTCAGCTCGTCGATCTATAGAATTAAAAATTTTAATTATGGGTAAAGAATAAATTCAATGGTTGGTGTCTATCATCCTTAAAAATTCAATTCTAGTTCTAGCATCTTTCCTGAAAGAACCTATCATTTGACTAGTTACCATGGAAACATCTGTTTTATGAACGCCACGCGTTGTCATACATTGATGTCTAGCTTCAATAATTACACCCACTCCTTTTGGTTGAAGTACATCTTGAATACAGTTGGCAATTTGAGCCGTCATTTTTTCTTGAACTTGAAAGCGTCTAGCAAAGGTTTCCACTACTCTAGCTAGTTTACTAATACCAACAACTTTATTTTTGGGTAAATACCCAACATGTGCTTTACCAAGGATAGGCGCCATATGATGTTCGCAGTGAGATTCAAAAGCTATATCTCTTAATATAATCATTTCATCATAGCCTTCAACCTCTTCAAATGTACGTTTGAGGTAATTAATTGGGTTTTCATTGTAACCGCTAAACCAATCTTCATAGGCACTAACCACACGTTTTGGTGTATCAAGAAGGCCCTCGCGACGAGTATCTTCACCCGCCCATAGCAATAATGTTTTAATTGCTTCCTCTGCTTTTTTTCGGCTGGGTTTACGTGGTTTTAATTCTTTCTTATTTTGTTTGGTCATCAAATATACTTTATATAAATAATCTTAAATTATAAGCTAAATATCATATTTAATACCTATCTTCCTAAGGCCGCAATAACCATTTGGATTTTTAGCTAGATATTGTTGGTGATAGCTTTCAGCATAGTAAAAATTATCAATACAAAGAGATTTAATTTCAGTTGTTATCTTCCCAAATTCAAATCTTTCCAATTCTTTTTGAAAAGATTTAAGTGATTTGCTAGCTTCAATGTATTGATTTTTATTAATTGGAAATATTGCAGAGCGATATTGAGTACCAACATCATTTCCTTGGCGATTACCTTGAGTCGGGTCGTGATTTTCCCAGAAAATTTTTAATATTTCAATATACTTTATCAAATTTGGATTAAAAATAACCAACACAACTTCAGCATGACCAGTCTTTCCAGTGCATATATCTTCATATTTTGGATTTATGGTTATACCACCAGCATAACCTACAGCTGTTGAAAAAACCCCTTTCGCTTCCCAAAAACATTTTTCTGCCCCCCAAAAACATCCTAAACCTAATACAGCTTTTTGCAGATGGTTGGGAAGGGGCTCTTGAGTTAAGTTACCATTAATAAAGTGATGATTATCTAGTTTAGCTGTATTCATTTTTTTCAATCTTTTTTAAGATCTTCAAGATCAGATAATCTATATATAAAAGAATGTTCAAAAATTATTTCTTTTTCTCCTTCAAGCTTCCCATCAATAATTTTTGGCCGGTAAACCCGATTTCGGATTTCTTTTTCTACTACACGTTTCATATCAATAAATTCTTTTGGAAAAGCTTCAGATACTACCTTTTGAACTCGACCACGAAAAGAAATATCATAAGAAACGACTATCTTTCCAGCTGCTGTCTCATTGGCCAGCGTATTTTCATTCAACAAGCTGTCTGCATATTTTGGTAAATTACGAGATTTTATAATTTGCTTAGGTTTGGAAAAGTATTCATCACGTAGGATCAAACGCTCTTCGTTTGTAGATAAATATCTCCAAATATTTGCATAAATTGCTCGCGCTCTGCCTATCAAGCCTTCATAAACATAACAATCAGCTAGAGCTAATTTTGTAGATATATATTCTTGATCACTTATATTATTAGTTTTTTCTGCAATTCTTATAGCTCTTTTAAAATACATTTCACCAGTTAATGTAGCTCTTTCATTTTCAAAAACTGTTTTATCAATAAAATAAAATGATTTGCCAAGCATAAGGAGAGGTTTAATAAGTAATTTACTGTCATTACCGTAGTTTGATTCAATAATTTTTATTATCTTTTTATAAGATTTGCGTTCATCTCTGTAATAACCTAACCGATTCTGCCAATCCGCATGCTTCTGAAGGGATGGCAAAAGACCCACAGGATCATCCTCAAAGCTCATGATATTTAAAATATTTATTCTATCTAATGTATTTCGCACTTCTTTTACATTACCGATACGAAAAAGTATTTCTACAATTGATTCGAGAATTTCTATTTGAATAAGATTGTGTGGCCCTTCATTTACATGCGTTATGTGCGCTGCTTTATGAAATGTTTTTTTTGCTTCGTTAAGTCTTCCGATTGCTAATTGCGATCCACCAAGACCTTTTAATGGTTCAACTAAAGATAAATTGAGACGATCATCTACTGATTCTATTATTTCAATCGCGGAANTAAAATTTTGAATAGCAGCATCATACTGGCCTGTGGCATCTTGAATAACACCAAGGTTAATTAGAGCCCTTGCAAATTCTTTTGATTCTGTACCATGAACTTTAATTGCTAATTCAATAACTCTTTTTGCTACATTATCAGCTTCATCAAATGTTTCAGTTTGCACAAGGCGTCTGTAACGATTAATTTCTTTAGATAATTGGTTTTCTACTGATATATTTAATTCCGTCTTAATATTAAGAGAATCTTTTTTTTCAGAACTAATATTTGATCCATTTATGATCGCAACTTCGTCTGCATTTGTAAGTTGCAAATCAGCAAAAAAAAATAATAAACAAAAAATTGAGATTATAATTTTTATTTCATTTATTTTTAAAAATTGTATATTCATATAGTAGATACGATGTTAAATTTAAGTTAAGAAGATTTGTAAATATTATTTTCTTTATATAGATGAACATCCTGTTGAGGGTAAGGAAAAGAAATACCTTCTTCATCAAATCGTTTTTTAATCGTTTCAATCATTTCAAACTTTACATCCCAATAATTTGCAGATTTAACCCATGGCCTCACTACAAAATTGACACTACTGTCTGCTAGCTCAGAAATTGCAATCATTGTCTTCGGCTCAGATAAAACTCTTTTATCTTTTGAAATAATTTCTTGGAGTGTTTTTTTTACAATTTCAATGTCATCGTTATAACTTACACCTACTATCATATCTATTCTTCTAATATTGTTAGAAGAATAGTTAGTTATAATACTATCCATAATTTGGCTATTGGGAACAATGATTTGTTTATTATCTGGTGTTTTAAGTATGGTCGTTAAGATTTGAACTTTTTCTACAGTGCCGGAGATACCCGCTGCTTCGATGAAGTCATTGACTCGGTAGGGCTTAAATAAAACAATTAATACCCCAGATGCGAAATTTGAAAGTGATCCCTGTAATGCTAATCCAACAGCAAGGCCAGCAGCACCAAATATTGCAATAAAAGAGGTGGTTTCAATCCCTAATGCCCCGATAGAAGCAATGATGACTACTACCATCAGTGAAATATGAACTAAATTACAAATAAACAACTCAAGAGTTCTGTCAGCTGTCTGTTTAGCCATAATCTTACTTATTGCACTTATTATTAATTTAACTACAAATTTACCAATAAAAAATATAGCTAATGCAGTTGCAAGCCTGATTGTAAAATCTATACCTAAATCAATGCCCTTATCTTTTATCAACATTGGTAAAGTAGACCAATCAAATATGGCAAATTCACTTACTTGCTTTTCATTCATATGAAGTATTCTCATTAATTTTTGTTAATCTATTTTGTAATTAAAATAATATTTGGCGGTAATTTCTTTTTTGCTTTAATACTCTTATTATTGCAATTAAAATGATGCATAGTCCAACATCATATAGATGATATTATTATGTTATCTTAAAATTTGATTAATAAATTAAAAATTTGTTCTGTTAATAAAATCAAATAGCCTCTTGCTTTACTTAAATTCATACTTACTTCATAAACATGAATCAACCTATATATAGCAGACGTCCAACTAATAATAGTGCAATTCCTGACACTATTTTCATAATATTAATTGCTAATGGATTGTTATTTAGCTTACAGCAGTTTGCTCCACGCCTTACATTTGAATTTTTAGCTTTGCAACCAATTGTGAGTCCTTCAGGCTACATCACTCCATCTTTTATACCATGGCAACTAATAACATATGGTTTTTTGCATAGCACTAACTCTTTGATGCATATTATATTTAATATGCTTATGCTTTGGATGTTTGGCCGCGACATTGAAATGCTCATGGGACCGCGACGATTTCTAATTTATTATATTACCTGCATTGTAGGAGCTGGAATCATTCAACTGTTAGTCGGAGTCCTACAGGGAGGTGGCGTACCTACTGTTGGGGCTTCGGGAGGCGTATTTGGAATCTTGCTTGCTTATGGCATGGCTTTTCCTGAGCGGCGTATAATGTTGATATTTCCACCCATTCCTATGAAGGCAAAATATTTTGTTGCCTTACTTGGATTACTTGAGTTCTATTTAGGTTTCAGTGGCGTTAATAACGGTGTAGCAAATTTTGCGCATCTCGGCGGAATGTTATTTGGGTACTGGCTAATGAGATTCTGGAAAAAAGATTAACTATCTTAAACTTCACTTACTTACTATATTTGTGCGAAGAACCTCGTAGCAAGCCCCCATCGTGTGATAATCAGTTTTACCCGCTGGAGATTTCTTATCATCATATTTTTTATTATTGTGAGTAAGCATTCTGAACCAGGCGCCATATTGATGATCTACCATATGCTTCCAGCTATATTTCCAGATTTTTTCATACCAATCATAATAAATTTTTTCATGAGTGGCTTCAGCTAATAACGCAGCGGCAGCAAAACCCTCTGCCTGTACCCAAAAATATTTATCACTGTCACAAATTTCTCTTTCAGGAGAAAAGCCATAGAAGATGCCACCGTTTTTATCGTCCCAAGCAATATTTAATGCAATATCAAAGAGTACTTTTGCTTTTTGAAGATGCCAATTTTCAGGCTGATAACGGTTTAAGATTAGCAATAATTTTGCCCACTCTATTTGATGCCCAGGCTGAAAACCCCATGGACGAAAAAGGTTTTTAGGATCATTTTTATTATAATCCCAGTCAACTTCCCAATCATTATTAAAATGCTCCCATATCAATCCATCAGTTTTTGCAGCTTGTCTTTGGGTAATATTTTCCGCTAGTTTAATTGCACGCTCTAAGTAAGATTTATTTTTTGTTGCTTCAAATGCCCATAGCATTGCTTCACAGGCATGCATATTTGCATTTTGTCCACGATAAGAACTTAATTTACTAAAATCTTCATTTGCTTCATCTGAATAAAGTTCATGCTTAGCATTCCAAAAGTGCCTTTCCATTAATTTATATGCTTTTTCTAATGTTTTATGACCTTCATCAATGCCAGCTAAAATAGCTGTTGATCCTGCGATCATAACAAATGCAAGACCATAACAATGATTTGAAGCATCAAGAGTAATATCTTTATCTAATAACCAAGCATAGCCGCCAGTTTTTTTTTGAAAATGGAATTCTTCTAAAAAATTTAATCCATGATGTGCTAATTCTTTATATTTAGAATTTGAAAAATAGTTTGCAGCCGTCGCATAGTTAAAAACGAAACGAGTACTACTTACAAGATGACGCCTGGAGTGATCATAGATTGTCCCATCATCTAGGAAATATTGAAAAAAACCACCGGATTTGTCATAAACACTGGGTTCATAAAAAGTTAAAGTATCAAGAATATGTTCTTCAAGAAAACTTTTATTAAAAAATTCAGAGTTATGATTCATATTAATTGTTTTTAATAATTAGATCTTAATGCACTTACCTGTTTTTGCTGATTCAAGGCAAGCTATAGCCGCAGCCAATGATCGTTCACCGTCCTCCCCAGTGCAGCCTGGTTGTGTACCACCTTTAATCGCGTCAATAAAAAGATTGATAGTCTTTTCATCAATTGAGTTTTGAGTAGAATTAAAATGCTGTTCACCTTCTGAATTTTTCAGGGTAACTGGACCACTTAGCTCTCTTCCTAGAAAGTTATTGATTGATACTGCTCCTTCAGTACCATGAACTTCAATTCCATCGCCAGCGTATTTAATTAAAAATGAAGTATGAATTTGAGCAATTAAACCATTATCAAAACGAAATACTGACATGTTGCCATCTTCGACTTTTTTGTGTGTTGCCATTCCTGCATGTTGTGACAAACTTACTACTTCTTCCGGCTCAGCATTGAGTATGCATCTTAGTGTATCAATGTCATGTACAACAATATCTAGTACTACACCAGCACCGGCATTTGGGTCACTCAAGCGCCATCCTTGAAGGTGCTCTGGCAAGTAAACTGCATGAAATACTCGAGCGGCAAGAGGCTTACCAATTGCACCTTCAGCTATTAAATCTCGCATTTTACGAACACCATCTCCTACCCGTAATTGATGATTAGTTGCCAACACAACATTCTCATCTTTACAGATAGAGATCATTTCTTGCGCTTCATCTAAACTCATAGCTAATGGCTTTTCACACAATATATGTTTTCCAGCTCTCGCAGAAGACAACACCTGTTGATGATGAAGTTCATTAGTTGTACTTATATAAACCGCATGAATATCATCATCATTTAATAAATCTTCTAGTGATTCTTGTGCCTTAGGAATGTTATTTTCTAAAGCATATTGTTTGCCTCGTCCAATATTTGTGCTGAATACGCTTTTTACCTCGCAATTAGGATGACTCCTAATCGCTGCAATCATTACATCTCGAGCTATACTGCTGGCACCTATTAATCCAAAACCGATACTCATAAAAATCCTTATATAATTTTGATAAATAACATCGTTAGTATACAAACTATGTTTAATTATATTACTTATTTAGTAAATTTATTTTAGAATAATATTAATAAATTGATTTTTTTTTATTTTGTTGAGGCAATCATAATGGGTTTAGAAATAAAAGATATTAAAGCTGAGATCATAAGCTCGAAAAAATTACTTATAAAACGCGGTATTGATTATGCCGCAGTATTCAAAGAAATGAGTGCATCCATAGAAGAGGAAATAAATGAAATTAAAAGTCTTAGGGGTGAGGGTAGTTCTGTTATACCTGAGATTGATTTTAACTCATTAGGTAAAGAAGGTTTTAATGATGAGCAAAAGTCTACAATCAAGAAGCGCGGTTGTGTAATTATTCGAAATACTTTTGATCGCTCTTTAGTACAAGAGTGGAATAGTGAATTAGGTGGTTATCTTAAAAATGTTGGCTATTATGAAAATCCCGACAAAGGACTAGATAAGTATTTTTCATCCTTGCAAAAAGGTGAGTATCAACATCCACAAATCTTTAGTGTTTATTGGTCGCCATCACAGGTTTTAGCACGACAGCACGAAAATCTTGCAAAAGTTAAAAAATA
Source organism: Gammaproteobacteria bacterium (assembly GCA_002685275.1). The sequence goes on along the minus strand of NYWX01000010.1, from coordinate 863 downwards.
TTTAAATGGTCTTTGGAAAAACCAGTTCAATGGTAAGACAGTATTTGATCCCAATCGTGAATGCACATATGCAGATAGAACTAGAAGAAGGCAGCCAGGAGATAACTCACTTGGAATAAAACCCCATGTTGATGGAGGCTCTGTTGAACGTTGGTTAGAACAATCTGGCTTTCAATCTGTCTATAGAAACTTATTAGATGGTAAGTGGAAAGAGCATGATCCATTTGATGCCGCCTATAGAACCGAAACCACCCAAATTTCATCTCCAGCTGTTTGCAGTATGTTTCGTACTTTTCAGGGCTGGATAGCGCTAAGCGCTCAAGGACCAGGTGACGGAACGTTACAGCTAATACCAAGTATACGCGTGCTGGGGTGGATGATTTTGCGCGCTTTGCAAGACGATGTCCCAGATGATGAATTATGTGGCGCCCAACCAGGACGTGCTTTATCTTGCGATCCTAAATGGCATGAACTCGTTTTAGAGGGTTTATGTACCATTCCAAAGATGCATCCAGGTGACAGCGTTTGGTGGCACGGAGATGTAATACATGCTGTTGAAGATGAACATAATGGAAAAGAATCCAGCAATGTAATCTACATTGGTGCAGCACCATATTGTGAAAAGAATGCAAAGTTTCTCAAAGCGCAAGGGAAGAGCTTCATTTCAGGTAAGAGCTCACCAGATTTTGCAGCTGAAGATTATGAATATAATTTTGAGGGACGCGCTCGTTTAAATGATCTTAGCGAGCTCGGTAAAAAGCAAATGGGATTTGAAGCTTGGTAAAATGGTGGGCCCGGGAGGACTCGAACCTCCGACCAAGGGATTATGAGTCCCCTGCTCTAACCAACTGAGCTACAGGCCC
>NYWX01000009.1 GCA_002685275.1 Gammaproteobacteria bacterium | reverse complement strand
TAAATATTGAAAAATCAGGTTTTTATGACGGTTTTAATAGAGTTGTAGCTTTAATACCAAAACTACTTATTGTAATGTTGATTGCCTGGGTAGGGTTTTCGCCATCTTCAGCTGGGCAGGTATTACTTGAATTACAAAATTGGTCGACTCAGAAATTTGGTGCATGGTATATCTATGTAACTGCTTTCTATACTCTTGTTTGTCTGGGTTTGTGTATTTGGCCTCGTACAGCTCATGTTAAATTAGGCAGGTCTAATGAAACCCCTGAGTTCAGTACCTTCTCTTGGTTATCCATGATTTTTGGTGCTGGTATAGGAATAGGAATGCTGACCTACTCAACAGCAGAACCAATTACTCATTTCACCAACAGTCCAGATACCATTAAAGGTTTATCTGATGGACTGGAAATGAATAATGTTCGAAATGCTTATAAATGGGCTATGTTGCACTATGGATTAACTGCTTGGGCTTGCTTTGGTGTAATTGGACTATCCCTAGGATATTTATCTTATAATCGCCAACTACCCTTAACAATCAGGAGTGGACTTGAACCTCTATTTGGTCGCACCATGTCAGGTAGCATGGGTCATATTGTTGATATTGTGGCTATCTTGGCCACCATTGTTGGTTTAGGCGTAACAATAGGATATGGCGTATCACAATTTGCATCTGGATTATTTAATATTACCGGTGCATCCTGGCTGGTTGATAGTGGGGGTAAACCAACTTTGATAGCTCAATTATTTGGTTTAACATTGATCGTTTGTGCTTCATGTTTATCTGCTTTGTCTGGCTTAAAAAGAGGTATTAAATGGTTATCCAATATCAATATGAGCTTATCAATTTTTTTAATTGTTTTCTTTATTCTGTTTGGTGCAACACTATTTGCCTTGCAAACTTTTTTCTTTACTATTTGGGATTACCTATTGGCCTTACCGATGATGTCGGTAACAGTTTGGAAAAATTCTGGTGGTGAGACTTCAGCAGCACTTCAAGATTGGCAGGGGGCTTGGACTATTTTCTATTGGGCCTGGTGGATTGCATTTGCACCATTTGTTGGACTATTTTTTGCACGTGTATCGCGTGGCAGAACAATTCGTGAATATGTGCTTGGAGCTATGATCATTCCTGTTGTAATTTGTTTAGTTTGGTTCAGTTTTATTGGAGCTACGGCTATAGATCTTGAACTTTCTGGTGTAGCTCAGGGTACAATTGTTAATGCGGATATCTCAGCCCAATTATTTAAAACAATAAATCTTATTCTCGCACCTGAACTGGCAATAGTACTGTCTGTTCTAATTGTAACTTTACTGGTCACTTTTCTGGTTACTTCAGCGGATTCAGGAATCTTAATAATTAACACTTTAGCTTCAGGTGGCAGTCAAAACCAAAAACAAGCAAAGCATATAATAATCTGGGGTTTATTATTCACCATGCTTATCGGTGTATTATTGACTGCAGGTGGAATGGATGCATTACGCTCAGTAATGATAATTGGAGCACTTCCTTTCTCCATTGTGATGGCACTCATGGCTGTGTCACTGATTAAATCTTTAATCAGTGACACAGCAATAAAAGATTAATTGCGTTTCATTAAATCAGAATTAACGCATAACAAATGGATTAGCCATGGGTTCACTAGAAACATTAATCCAAGTAGTTTTTGTCCTAAGATAATCGTTTATTGCTTGCAGTCCAGCTTCTCGTGCGTAACCAGACCGTTTATAACCACCAAATGGAGCAATTGGTGAAATAGCACGATAACTATTAATCCAACATATTCCAGCTCTAATCTTTTTTGACACCCTATGAGCTCTTGCTAGATTTTCAGTAAATACACCAGAACCTAGCCCATAGTCAGTATTATTTGCTAGGTCAATTGCCTCTTGCTCTTCGTTAAACGATAACATTGACATTACTGGCCCAAACATTTCAACTTTGAGTGTTGCAATAGAATCATCATGGCAATCTACCAATGTTGGTTCAAAATAGTAACCCTCAACATCTTTTCTTTTACCTCCAAATAAGATTTTTGCGCCCTGTAATTTCGCGTCTTCGAGCGTGGTCTCAATTAGAGTAATTTGCTGCTCAGTACATAATGGCCCGACATGCGTTTTAGCATTGGTTGGTGACCCTACATTAATTAGGTTAACTTTTTCTATGAGTTTAGCTATTAGTTTTTGCTTAATCGTTCTGTGAACTATGACTCTTGATCCAGCCACACAAGATTGCCCAGAAGCGCCATAATTGCCAGCGATAATCCCGTTAACCGCACTTTCAATGTTTGCGTCTTCAAATACTAATATTGGAGATTTACCACCTAGCTCAAGAGTCGTTACAGCAAAATTTTCAGCTGAATTTATAATAATTTGTTTTGCGGTATCAGGCCCACCAGTAAAAGCAATTCGATCAATATCAGGATGTGTCGTCAATGGAATGGCGCAATCAGAGGCATCTCCAGTAACTACTGATACCACACCTTTGGGGAAACCTGCAGCATGAATTAATTTAGCAAAATACAATAATGCACAGGGCGCAATTTCAGAAGCTTTAAGTATAACTGCACAACCAGCTGCAAGTGCTGGTGCAAGTTTTGTGGCAGTCAAAAACATCTGCGCATTCCATGGCACCACAGCTGCGACAATACCAATAGGTTCGTTCGTAGTAAAAACATGCATATCTGGCTTATCAATAGGCAGAGTTGCACCCTCAATTTTATCAGCCAGACCAGCATAATAACGGTAATAATCAGCTACGTATTTTGTTTGAATAACAGTCTCAGCTAGCAACTTCCCACTATCATTGGTTTCAATTTCTCCAATCAATGCAGAATGCTCCTCAATTAAATCTGCAAGTTTGAATAATAATTTTCCACGACTTGTTGGGAGCATCTCAGCCCACATACCGCGATCTAATGATCGTCTTGCTGCCACGACTGCTGTTTCTATGTCCTTTGCTTTAGAAGTAGCAAATGTTGCCCATGGTGCTCCAGTATGAGGATTAATGCTGAAAAGTTTATTTTTAGTAGCATCTACAAACTCCCCATTAATGTACATTGAATAATGAGGTAATTTCTTTGACTGGCTCATAATCTATTATCCATGAATTAAACGAATTCAGGCATCACTTCATTGATAAATCTCTCAAGAGAGGCTTTTTTCATATCAATATCCATTCCAGAATCAATCCAATAAGCAAATTCATCATAACCTAAATTTTTATATTTATTTATTAGGTCTTTTATTTCATCCACACTTCCAATAGCTAAATTCTGTTTTAAACTCAAAGGTGAATATATATCCATCAATGCTATTTCTTTTTTTGAGAGTTTTTTCATTCTTGCTTGATCTACAGGCTTTTCATTTTTAAACCAAGCTCCAAAACTAGCATAAAATTCACTAAATGAGTTAGCTGCCTGCTCTAATTCATTATGATTATTACTTACAAAAGTATGCTGCAATAACATAATTTTTGCAGGTGATTGCTGACTATATTTCTTTTTAGCTGCATGAAAACGACTAATTAAACTTTCTACCTCATGATACCCCTGCCAGAGAGGGGTTACTTGAACATTACAGTCATTGGTAATTGCAAATTCATGACTATTAGGATCTCTGGCCGCTATCCATATAGGGGGACCCCCTCTTTGGCGTGGTTTTGGAGTAGAGGTAGATTCAGGAAACTGATAATACTCACCATCATGTTTATAATTACCTTTCCATAGTCCTTGTATCGCAGGAACAATCTCTCTAAGCCTGGCACCTGCTTCCCATGCATCCATTCCTGGCATTAACCTTTCGTATTCATAACTATAAGCTCCCCTTGCCAAACCCAACTCTAATCTGCCAGACGTAATAATATCTGTCATAGCAGACTCACCTGCAATTTTTATTGGATGCCAAAATGGAGCAATGATAGTACCAGTGCCGAATCGTATATTTTTAAATTTTGCAGCCAAATCAGCAATATTTATAAATGGATTCGGTGCAATAGTAAAATCCATACAATGATGCTCTCCAGTCCATATCGTATGCATTCCACCCTGCTCTGCCAGCTCACATAATTCAATAAATTCGTTATAAAGATCATCATAAGATTGATCATTATTAGTACGTTCCATGTGGGCAAATAATGAGAATTTCATCATATTATTTCATTCTAATGTTTAAGGTCATTATAAATGATTCTATCAAAGAATTAATTTCAGTCGGATGACTCATTTGAGCCATGTGTCCAGCACCTTGGACAATTTTTGCTATACCTTTTGAACAATTTTTAGCCATATCCTGACTCATTGACACAGTTGAGTTTTTATCTAATGTTCCTGTTATAAATGCTATGGGTAAATTATTCAAAGCTAATAAACTATCAGAAGCTCCTCTTACACTAGCAAAAGCATTATAAGCTTTAACATATCCCTCAATATTACAGTCTTGTAACCATCGATAACAAATATCAGCTAGATGCTTAGCTGAATTTTTTCCAAACCAACGCTCAATAGTCACTTTTGCCACTTCTTCAATTTCCTCCGAGGCTATTTTTTTGGCACGCAGTTGCACTTTTTTCATAGCCTCATTACTTCTCTGATAAATACAATTTAAAGCTAACACTGCATGGCACTTATGATTATATTTTGCCGCATAGTCAATTGCTATGAGTGCACCCAACGAATGTCCAATAATTATAAATTTATCTTTTATAATTTCATCAGCAAATAATTTAATTTGTTTGACGTAAGCATTAATATCGATTTTTGAAGAGACTAAATTAGCGCTCTCTCCATGGCCCGGTAAATCAATAGCAACTACAGTAAAATTTTTGCTAAGAATTTCAATTTGAGCAACCCAACTTTCTATTCTTAAACCCACTCCATGAATCATTAAAATAGATGGGCCATGGCCTACTTTATAATAAGCAATATTATTAGTAGTATTATACCGAGGCAGGGTTGTCTGCATCATGCCCGAGATCTTTCAAGTCTTGATAACGATCTCCAATTCGGTGATGAGGACGACCGCCGATAGAGCCCCCTAACACAACTACGATTTCATCTGCTCTGGGTGCATCCGCGATGGAAAACTGTACCGTAAGGTAATGTGAACGACGACCTGCATCATTTTTATCCATAAGGGGCACCATTATTGGTGCATCAGCAGGTCCACGTGTATTGGTGAAAGACAAGTAACTTTTAGCTCCAACAGCTTCCCGATAATAGTTACCAAATCTTAGTGTATGAATTAATGCTGAAGCATGCTCTATTTCACCATCCAAACCAACAACAGCAGCTTTTCCATAAGCTTCTATTTTTTTCCCACCACCAGCCATTAATGTAATACGTTTTGTTAATTCTTCTCCCAAAGGGGGAGCAATTGTTAAAATCTCTGGTTTCAAATCAGCAACATATTGACCTGCCCAAGGATTTTTTATAACTGCTGCAACAGCAAACATTCTCAGAGGTTTTTTCGCCTCACAAAAACCTTCAATTAATGTTTCCTCATCATGAGTAACAAATTTTCTTATCTCTAAACCCACAAAACACCTCTTATATAAAATAAGATCAATTCACTAAATTAATCTTATACGAATAATAATCTACATCCCACATAAATCACCAATACTGCAGTTAACCTCCTCACTACAATAGGTTGAATTCGATTAACACTCAAATGAGAACCAATTTGACCACCAACAAATACCGCAAGTAACAACCAAAAATATCTATCTTCAAAAAGATTGATGCTCATGTCGTCATACTTGATCAGTTGCCCAACTAGACCAGCAGCTGAGTTGACTAAGATAAAAAAACTACTAAATGCCGCAATATTTTTTACCGGTAGCAGCTTTGTTAAATGTAATAATGGAGCGAAGAAAATACCACCACCAATACCGACTAATCCTGCAATAAAACCTAAACATGCCGCAAAAATACAACTGAAGATCACCACAATTTTATTATTTACTTGCACCAATGAAATGCTCAGGTATTGTTTTCTATATAGCATCAGGAGGCCAGAAAAAAGTAATGCCCAAGCTAATATTTTTACAAAAAGAGCCTCTTCTATGACTACAAGCCCACCAGCAAGCGCAAATGGAATAGATACCCCAACAACAGGCAGAGCAAATTTCCATGGAATTAGTTTATTTTGAAAATATCTAATGGTATTTCCACTCACTACAATGAGATTGCAGGTAAGTGCAATTATTGGTATCAATATATAATTAAGCTCAGTTAATATTAATATTGCGTTATATGTAGAGCCACCACCAAACCCCACTGCAGCATAAAGTAAAGCTGTAAAAAAAAATGCAATTATTATTGAAATAGCTACCTCTTAGATAATTTCCAAAGATTATCTTATCAATGGGTAAATAATTTTGCAGAATAAATTAAGCTTTTATATCGATTTATTTTTCCATTTTCTCATTATTTAGAATAGTCTCTTTTAATGGATACCAATATTCGTCATCGCACTCTGCAAATGCTCGTCCTAATAATTGCTGGTGAATTAGTATTTAGTTTACCTTTTCACTTAGCGCGTTTTTTTCGTCCTAGTTTTTTAGAATTATTTAATCTAAGCAACACTAATTTAGGTGATATATTTGCAGTTTATGGTTTAACAGCAATGGTTTCTTATTTTTTCGGTGGCTTGATCGCCGATAAAATCTCAGCACGCAAACTAATGACAGTCTCTCTTCTACTTACCGCTTTTGGTGGTGTTTATATGAGTACTATCCCAGATAAATTAGGCATGATGATTCTCTATGGATACTGGGGCATGACCACTATTTTTTTATTTTGGGCGGCAATGCTGAAAGCCACTAGGGAATGGGGAGGTAACTATACTCAAGGACGGGCATTTGGCTTCTTAGATGGTGGAAGAGGTTTATTGGCCTCCATCATATCTGCTATAGCGATTATTATTTTTGCCAGTTTTTTACCTATTGAAATTAATTTAGCCACTACTTTAGAAAAGCTAAATGGATTTCGTTCTATTATTTTATTTTATTCAGCACTAACTGCCATTGCTGCCCTCTTAGTCTGGCTCTTTTTACCTGAGCCAGAAACTGCTAATGATAATAAACAAAGCTCCAATTTTGGTAAAATTATCAAAGTCCTTTCAAATCGATTAGTTTGGTTGCATGCTGGAATTATTATTTGTGCTTATTCAACATACAAAGGATTAGATAATACTGCATTATATGCTTATGAAGTTCTTGGTATGCATGAGGTTGATGCAGCAAAATTATTTACCTATGGTTCTCTCACTAGGCCAATAGCCGCTATTCTAGCTGGCTTCTTGGCGGATCGAATAATTGCAAGTCGTGTTATTCTAATAATGTTTTTTATTTTAATAGGTGCCTATATAGGTTTTACAATATTTGATGCATCAGCTTCATCTACAATATTTATTCTTGTAAATATATTCACTACTTTTTTTATGGTGTTTGCCATACGTGGTGTATATTTTGCTTTAGTAAATGAAATTAATACTCCAAAACACATTACGGGCACTACTATAGGAATAGTGTCATTCATTGGTTTCACGCCAGATATATTTTTTGGCTCAATTTCTGGCAGAATTTTAGATGCAAGCCCCGGTATAGAGGGCCATCAAAACTATTTTTTATTTCTTAGTGTTATCGCATTAATTGGAGTAATTACGACTTGGTATCTGAGAAAAACGAATAATTAGTTTCTCTATATATAAAAAATTATACACTCACTCTTCTGGTTTTTCTTTCATTGATCGATAGCTATCCCTCAAAAAAACAGACAGTAAAATCACTCCACTAGAGCCTAAAAAAATAGCACATAGATATGTAAATATATCCCAACTAGTCATAATATCTCCTAATTTTTAAATTGCTTAGTTTGAGGCTCACCAAAAAAATTACCGATAAAAAATCCAATTAAACTGATTGGTAAGCAGAAAAATAAGGCATATTCTTGCCATATTGAAAATGAGTAATCNCCAATAGAGAAAGTCAAGATATANGTTCCCCAGACCTCATTATAATCACCTATTTGAGCTAANNTGATATAAAAAGTTAGGACACTAATNAACCCTGCAGNACAACTAAATAGTCCAGCAGANGCAGTTTTTTTGCCTNTATAAAATAATGCCATCAAAACAGGAACAAAAACNGTCGATGTAATAACAGTAGTAACAAAAATAAGTAGTGCCATTATTCGNTCGAACTGAAAAGCGACAATATAGCCAAGTGTCCAAGCGATCACAACGCCAATCTTAGTAGCTTTAACTAATTCAGCATCTGTAGCATCAGGTTTAACTAGAGGGCGATACATATCATAAGAAATATTGGAACCAGCTACCAAAGTATAGCCATCAATTGTTGACATAGCTGTAGCTAAAACCCCAGCAAGAAAGATGCCAGATAATCCAATTGGGAGAGCGTAGGTAACTGCAATTAAGAATGCATCATTTGGATGAACATTACTGGCTAATATTCCTTTACTAACAGCGGCTAGAGCAGCTATTCCACCAGCTACAACTAGCCAATCGAAAGTTGTCCATATAGCAGTTGAAGTTAAAATAGCATTCCTTGCTTGGCGAGCACTGCGTGCTGCAAATATCCGCTGATACAGCGAAGGATCAATTAGGACAGCCAAACTAGATGAAGCGTAAGCAAATAATAACCAGGGAGGAACTGTTCCCAAAAAATTAAAATGGCCAGCGGGAACACTTTCTTTGATTGCTGCAAATCCACCGACCTCCGAAACCAGAAGGGGAACACCAACTGCAACGGTGATACACATTAATGAAAATTGGATCGTGTCAGTTATTGCCACCGCTTTTAAACCACCTAACAGTGTATATACCAATGCAATTCCACCCAAAATAAGCGCACCAATATGAGCATCAATTCCAAATACGAACTCGGACACACGTCCCAAAGCAAATAAAGAGGTTGTTGGCAAACAATAGACCATTGAGCTAATTGCTCCTATTGAGGATGTTTTTCTACCATAAGCTTTTTCAAGAATTTCAGGTAATGAAATAAAATTTGCTGTACGTAATTTATCAGCCATCACAAAAGCAATAAATAAATAAAATATTAATGTTGATAAGGCATACCCAAAAAATGCCATAAGCCCATCATTAAAAGCCATTTCTGAAGAGCCAAATAAAATATCTAACCCATAATAAGTCGATACCATGGTTGAAATTAACATTGGCGTAGTCATCCCTCGACCAGCCAACATGAAATCTTCATAACTAGAATCACGACGATATGAATAAATACCAATACTCACCAACATCACCAAATAAAGGAAAATAATTAAATAGTCGATGTTTGCAACATAATTTCCCATAAGAAAACTCCTGTCCTTGTGAAATTAATAATTCATAGGTAGGACCACAGTACGCTATTTTGTTGTACTAAAGCTATACTCAGATTAAGATATGAAACAATGAAAAAAATAATCGGACATGTGCACTCAGTTCATACGGGATCAAATAATAATCTTGGTACCATTGAAGAAGCTTACATTGACATCGAGCTCGAAGGTATTATAAATGATCCACATCGAGGTTATACCAGGGAAACCTGGGTTGGTGACAAACAAAAAGAAGGTACTACTAGACGAAATGAAAGGCAATGGTCAGCTGTTTCTATCGAAGAAATTGAGATCATAGAAACCTCTATGAATCTAAAGAATGCCATCAATGCTAGCTCATTGGGTGCCAACCTTTGTTTCTCAGGAATCTCTAATTTATCCGCCTTGCCAAAAGGATCCATACTTAAATTTCCTTCTGGAGTGGAACTAATAGTTGAAGAATACAACCCTCCTTGTTTGGCCATGGGCAAAAAAATAGCTGCCGAACACAAAGACAATGATAATCAATCTATTGATAATACTTTGTTTTCAAAAATGGCTAAACTGAACAGAGGCATTGTTGGTGTAATCGAAACCACTGGAAGAATAAATCAGGGTGATGAAGTTACCGTTATAACTTATGAAGAGCCGTCTTGGAAAAAACGCATAATTGACTCTTAGATCATCTCAATCGAATAAATAAAATTATTCTTAAATGTCCAAATATAAACCATTATCCTCAGTTACCAATAATATTGAGCACACAAATGGTCTTGGCAATGAGCATTACATTTCAGAAAAGCAATTTGAATCAGAAAAAAACAAAATCATGTTTCAAAATTGGTGTGGTTTATCATTCGCTAAAGATATACCAAACATAGGTGATGTCAAACCAATTAGTTTTCTAGGATTATCACTACTAATCATTCGTGAAAATAATGATGTTATTAATGTATTTGAAAATACGTGTCGTCATCGTGGTATGCAATTAGTAAATAGTCCACAGAATGGGAAAAAAAATATACGTTGCCCATACCATAATTGGTGTTATGGCTTGAATGGATCGTTGTTAGCAACACCCCATATTGGTGGTATAGGTATACATACTCATAAAGCCATTAAACCAAAATCCATGGGACTAAATAAAATTCGCTCGCATATTTGGCATGACATTATCTTCATCAATATATCAGGAACTGCGAATGATTTTACCGAGTATTACTCGCAATTAATTGATCGATGGCGAGACTTTGAACAACCCATAAAATATGGAGGCAAAGATTCTTCGTTTTCCATAACTCTAGAAGCCAATTGGAAACTGGCTGTTGAAAATTATTGCGAAAGTTATCATTTACCTAATATTCATCCAGAACTTAATAAAATCTCAAAGTTAGAAGATCACTATGATATTGTTGATAGTAATCAATACTCAGGCCAAGGATCATCAAATTATCATCAACTCAGAGATGAAAAAAATAATGCATTTCCTGACTTTAAAGATCTAAAAGATAAATGGCAGCTTGGATCTGAATACATTGCCATTTATCCCAATGTTCTGATTGGAGTTCATCGAGATCATATTTTTAGTATCATCTTGGAAGCTATATCTGTAAACGAAACAAGAGAAAATATTGCTTTTTATTATGCTAAAAAACTTAAATCGACAGAAGAGATAAATGCACTTAAAAAACTAAATCTATTATTTTGGAAAAAAATATTCAAAGAAGATATTTATGTAGTAGAAGGAATGCAAAAAGGTCGATATGGTGGAAAATTTGATGGAGGAACATTTTCACCTGTTATGGATCGCTCTACTCACAATTTTCATATCTGGATAACTCAACAATTGAATTGATTGTAAATAAAATAGAATGACTATTAATCAACATAGGTCAAATAAATGAAGCTCGGAACTATTAGAGAGAAAGAATCATCCTGCTTAATTTTCTATATTAAAAATAATTTAGCAATTACCATTAATATTCTGAGTGAAAATTTCAATCTTGCTTTGCCTTACAAAACGATGCAAGAGTTTATGGCAAATGAAACAACTGTGTTTATTGCCGTAGCGAAAGCATTAGAAGAAATTAGAAATTTCCCTGAGCAATATGACTTAATTAATCTTGATAATGTTGAATGGTTAGCGCCAAATCCTGATACCAGAAAAATCCTTGGAGTGGCTTTCAATAATCAAGGAATTAGGAAGGAAGCTCATTTTGATGCTGGTTGCCCTAATTATTTTCTCAAATCATCAAGTTGTTTAAATGGCCACAACCAACCAGTAGTTATTAGAAATTTTTATGGAAATACTATTCCAGAACCAGAATTGTGTTTATTTATTGGAAAAGGTGGTAAAGATATTAGAGAAGAGCATGCCTTAAATCATGTCTTCGGTTACAGCATTACGAATGATATTACTTCTCATGGTATGAAATTCTCTATGGATAGCTTGGCTGTGACTCGCGACCCAAAAATTATGCGGCCAGAATACACCAGTTGGAGAAAATCCTATGGGAATGATGATAATGATTTATATTTCGTTTATCACACACGCTCAAAAAACTCCGATACCTTTGGGCCAATGGGACCTTGGATCACCACGAGTGATGAAATTAGTAACCCCAATAATTTAAGAATTCATGCTTATAAAGATGAAAAATGCTTCACTGATGACACCACAAAATCTTACA
>NYWX01000008.1 GCA_002685275.1 Gammaproteobacteria bacterium | reverse complement strand
TTAACTTTTTTGCTGACATTGGTAAAAGATTTTCCAAACTTAACGCTTCTGCAACTTCATTTACTTTTGATCGAGATAACTCAACTGTTTGGTCTATTTGTAGTCGAGATTGATCAAGATTTCTAAATTTATTCTCAGCCTCTTCTACTAATTTACGACTATTGGCAAGTTCAGACTCAATTTTAAGACGATTATTTAGAAGTTTTTTTAGATCAGACTTGTTGCATGACAATGGTGACTGACTTAAATTCAATTGGTCCTGAATTTCAAATTTTCTTTTTTGTAATTGATCTAATTGAGATTTCATTCTTTCAAGGTTTGAGGTAACAGATTGCTTACTTGATTTACGACTTTCAAATTGAATAGCAATATCTTGGACGTTATTCCGATCTTCATCAGCTTGTTCACGAACACGCTTTAACTCCTGAAGAAGAGTCTCATATCTTTCCTCAAAATTAACCTTTTCTATATTGAGTTGCTCAAGTAGATCGGAGGCTTTGTTATGAACCAATTGCGAATCTGTTAACTGCTTTTCCGCTAATGATCTCTCGTTATCAAGATCTCTAAACTCTTCTTCTAATGCTGATTTTCTCAACACAGCTTGTTCAAGCTTATATTTTACCGATTGAAGGTCTGCGCTAATTTCTGAGTATTCATTTAGTATTGAAGTTGAGTTATGTTGCAATTTTTCACGTTGGTCTTCCAATGAAGTCAATTGTGCTTTGTTATTTTGTAATAATTTATGCGCACTGCTATATCTTGCTTGCATTTCACGAGTATCAGATTTTAATTCTCTTAATTGTTGTTCGCGAGCAAGCACACTTGCTTTACTATCTTTTTCTCGAGAAACTCTAAGCCAGTTCTGGCTTAACCAGACTCCATCGATGGTAATTACAGAAATATTACCTTTTTGAGATTTTATTATTTTTGTTGCTTGCTCTATAGTGTCAGCTACTAGTACATTTGACAAAATATTAAAAATTTCTTCTGGTGCGCCAGAAACTTTTTCTGCTAATGAGTTCGTTGGCGGCAATAAATCTTTATCATTAACCTGATCTCCCAATAAGGTTACAGTACCATTCTTTAATTTTGAAACCATTAAAGATATTGGGTTGATATCAGTAACACATACAGCTTGCAAATAATCTCCAAGTACAGTTTCTACTGCTTTATCCCAGCTACCCTTCACTTTAAGTTTATTTGCAACTTTTTGATTCTTTGACAATCCGGTGAACTCTAACCAACTTTTTATACTTTTATCACCCTCGCCTAAAGCTGCTTTTTGAAGGGCATCTAATGAAGCTAATTTGCTGTTGCTATCTTGTAGCGTAGAGTATCTTTCATCAACGAGAGTTGCTATTTTTTGATTTTTATCACGAAGCTTAAGTATATTTTCATTAATATCTTGCAATTGATTTTCAATCACATCTTTTTGCTGTCGTTTTTCTAATTCTTTTTTAGATATCTCTTCGTGATATTCCTTAATTTCATTTAAATTAGCATTATCTTTTATTGATTCAATCTTATTTCGACGATCTGAAAATACTTGTAACCGAGATTCTATTTGCTCTAGGCGAGTCATCTCAACAGTCTTTAGTTGTTGAGTTTCATTATATTTACCTTGATGATGATTCCATTTTTTTTGCCATTCAGATAATGCATCTTCTGCCTCATGAAGAGATGTCAATGATAATTTTTCACGATAGCGAGCTTGCTCCAAACCAGGTATCAATTCACATAATTTTTCTTCTAGCTGCTCAATTTCTGACTCATCTTGTTCAATATGATCTGTTATCTCATCTGCGCCATGGATTGCTTGCTCAAGATCTTTTTGTTGTCTAGCAAACAATTCTTTTGCATGTTCTATGGATTGCTCTAGTCTGGATATTTCTGAACCAATTTTATAGTAACGACTTTGAACAGCATTAAAGTCATCTGTTTTCTCCAGCTGACCCATGCGAGCATTCTCAAGAGAAGCTTCAAGGCGCCTTTGGTCTGCTATAGCTGATTCTAAACTTATTTTCTTTTCGGCTAAATCTGTAGCTGCTAAATTCTTTTTATCTTGTAATTCTTTTGCTTGAAGCGCTAATAAATCTGCTGCCGCTCTTCTCTCTTGATTTTTATATTGGCCGTATCTTTCAGCTGTTTTAGCTTGGCGGTCGAGATGTTTGATTTGCTTTTCAACCTCATCTAGAACGTCCATTAATCTTGATAAATTTTCTTTTGTACGCTTAATTCGATTCGAAGTTTCTTTGCGACGCTCTTTATACTTAGATATCCCCGCAGCTTCCTCAAGAAAAACACGCATTTCCTCAGGTTTTGCTTCAATCATTCGCGATATCATGCCTTGCTCAATAATTGAATAACTTCTTGGCCCAAGACCAGTACCCAGAAACACCCCGGTTATATCTTTACGGCGGCAGCGTGCTCCATTTAAGTAATAATTAGAAATACCATCACGACTTACTTCGCGTCTGATTGAAATTTCAGAGTATTTTGCGTATTGGCCTTCAAGTGTTGTTTCGCTATTATCAAATAATAGCTCAACAGAGGCTAAACCTATTGGCTTACGCGAGCTTGAGCCATTAAAGATTACATCTGTGATGGAGTCACCCCGCAAACGAGTTGCAGAGCTCTCGCCCATTACCCATCTAACAGCATCAATTACATTAGACTTGCCGCAACCATTGGGGCCTACCACACCAACTAAGCTACTAGGAAAAGAGATAGATGTTGGATCAACGAAGGACTTAAAGCCAGCTAACTTTATCTTATTTAATCGCATCAATAGTTAAAGCTGATTTACCATAATATTTAACATTGTAATGTAATTCATCTCATAAAACGATCATCATTTTAAAAATTTTTTTTATTATTTGTAATAAATTATAGGTGAAATTACCCAATTTTTCCTAATGCATAAAAAAATTCTGAAAATAGATCTTCCATGCAGCCTCAGGCAATGTATAATCGCGGCCTTTTCTATTCTCGCCAGGAGGTCAAAGAATGTCAGCAAAAAAAAACCTAAGCAAGAAGCGAAGAAAAGTTTCGAAATCAAAAAAGAAAATTACCTCAAAAAAGGTAGTTAAAAAGAAGGTTGCCCCAAAAAAAGTGGCTAAAAAGAAGGTCGCCCCAAAAAAAGTGGCTAAAAAGAAGGTCGTCCCAAAAAAAGTGGCTAAAAAGAAGGTCGCTGTAAAAAAAGTGGCTAAAAAGAAGGTTGCTGTAAAAAAAGTGGCTAAAAAGAAGGTTGCTGTAAAAAAGTCTAGCACTTCAAGTAAGGGCTCCCATAGTAAATCATCTATGCCTATACATGGAATTTCGCCTTATAAATCAGCTCGAGGTGAAGAGTATATGAGTGACCAACAACTTGATCACTTTAGTAAAATATTAAATTCTTGGAAAAATGAACTAATGTTTGAAATTGATCGGACAGTTCATCATATGCAGGATGAAGCTGCAAATTTCCCAGATCCAAGTGATAGAGCAACACAAGAATCGGAATTTGGCCTAGAATTACGTACTCGTGATAGAGAAAGGAAACTTCTTAGAAAAATTGAATCAGCATTAAGACGTATTGAGGATGGTTCATATGGATTTTGTGAAATTACCGGTGAAGAAATAGGTTTAAAACGCCTTGAGGCAAGGCCTGTAGCAACATTAAGCTTAGAGGCACAAGAACGTCGTGAGCAAGCTGAAAGGCAATTTAGAGACAGTGATGATCGTTATAGGTAATGTCTTAAACTAATGCAATTAAGCGAAACGTCTCCATACATCGGGCGGTTCGCACCGTCTCCAACTGGGCCACTTCATTTTGGATCACTTGTTACAGCAGTAGCCAGTTATCTTCAAGCTAGATCAAAAAAAGGTAGATGGCTACTGCGAATAGAGGATATTGATCCTCCGAGACAACAGAAACATGCAGCAGAATTAATCGTTCGGACAATGGAGAATTACGGTTTTGAATGGTACGGAAGTGTTATTTATCAAAGCAAAAATTACAAGTCTCATAAAGATGCTTTAAATATTTTAATTGAAAGATCAATGGCATATCCATGCATATGCACAAGAAAGGATATGGCAAATTCAAAAGTTGGGCCACTAGGAGCTATATATTCTGGTTCATGTAGAAATCAAAGAAATGCATCTAATAATGCTTATAGAATCCTTACAAATAATAAGGAAGTTGAATTCTATGATCAAATACATGGTCGATATTCTCAAAAACTTGAGTGTGAATCTGGTGATTTTATAGTACTTCGCCGAGATGGATTGATTGCATATAATCTTGCGGTAATAGTTGATGACGAAATTCAAGGAATATCTGAGGTTGTACGTGGATATGACTTACTAAGTTCTACCCCAAGACAAGTTTGGTTGCAAAAATTATTGAATTACAATACTCCAAGATATTCACATATTCCTATAATTACATACAAAAATGGATCAAAACTCAGCAAGCTCAACGGATCAACTGCCATTTCTGAAATACATATTACTGAGACAATTTACTCAGCGCTTAAACACCTTAATCAGAATCCGCCAAAAGAGCTGGCATCGGCTCCATTATTGGATGTCTGGTCATGGGCAATTAAAAACTGGAAAATTGAGAAATTAATAGGAAAAAAAGCAGTTATTTTAGCCAGCCAATAGATTCGAAGTTTTAAACTAATTTTTTGTAAAAATAAAAAATTCTATGAAAAAGGTTTTATGAATTATAAATCAGAAAATCAGATTATTAAAAGCCCATACAAAGCGCCATGGTGGTTTCAAAACGCGCATTTACAAACATTATATTCTATCTTACCTTGGTCAAAATTGTCTTTACCGCCCATTAAAAGAGAAATTCTAAATTTACCAGATGGGGACATAACAGCTGTAGATTGGCTTGATAATGCAGCTAGAACTAAAGATAAAGCGCCCATCTTAATAATTCTTCACGGTCTTGAGGGATCTTCTGAATCATCATATGCACAAATGCTTATGAAAGAAGCGCATAAAAAGGAATGGCGTTGTTGTGTTCTGCATTTTCGTGATTGCGGAAACTGCAAAAATAAACTTTTACGCCGTTATCATGCTGGAGATACAGATGATATACGATATTTTATTGATTCTCTTAAGATAAAAAATGAATTAAAAAAAGATGATAGTCCATTATTTGCAGTAGGCTATTCTCTAGGAGGGAATGTACTTTTAAAGTATCTGGGAGAATACGCTTCTAAGACGCCTCTTGATGCTGCAGTTTCCGTATGTGCTCCATTAAATCTACATGTATCAGCAGAAAGTTTAAGTTCATTTAAGTCAATAATTTATGAGACATATCTAATTAATAAGATGAAGAAATCAATTATTAGAAAATTTGAAAAAAATTCGATTAAATTTGATTGGAAGAGGACAATGAAAGCAAAGACATTCGCAGAATTTGATGATGCTATTACTGCTCCATTGAATGGATATAAAGATGTGCAAGATTATTATAATGAATGCAGTTCAATAAATTTTCTTCGGGATATTAGAACAGCTACTCTTATTATAAACGCTCTTGATGATCCTTTCATGAAGCCACACGGATTACCAAACCAAAACCAACTTTCAAAAAGTATAACGCTAGAAATTTCAGAAAATGGCGGGCATATTGGATTTATAGATGGTGGAACACCTTTTAAGCCAACTTTTTATTTACCTAAACGAATTACAAATTTTTTAGAATCTATATCTACTAATAAATCCGTAAATTATTAGAAAAATAACAGACGAAAAAAAACAGAGCTGAGCTCTGTTTCTTTTAGTTCGAGTTTCTTAGGGGTCCAAAGCGAGATTTTCTCTGGCTCCTTGAATTCTTTCTCTTGAATTCTTGGTGGGCTAATAAGCTATTTTTTATCATGCACTCTTAAAAGCGCTTTCACCCTATGAACTCTTCCTTCCAAATCTCTCTAACTCCCGTCTGCAGTTGTTTGTTAGTCGGAATCTGGTTAGTTCGTGTAATATACTTTCGGCAAAAATTAAGTCAACATTTATTTTTGTTATTTTTAAAATAAAATTAAATAAAAAAACAAATATTTTTTAATATCATAATTTTATCATTATATTCTATAATTTAAATTAACTTTATTTTTATTCGTTCTCTTCTACTTCTTTCATGGAAAGGCGCACACGGCCTTGTCTGTCAACTTCAAGAACCTTTACTTTAACTTGATCACCTTCTGCTAATTTGTCGCTTACCTTCTCTACGCGTTCTTTTGATATTTGTGAAATATGTACTAGACCATCTTTACCTGGAAGGATAGTAACAAAAGCACCAAAATCCATTAATCTAGCCACCTTACCATCATAAATACGTCCTACTTCAACATCTGCAGTTATAAGCTCGATGCGGCGAAGAGCTTCCTTGCCAGATGAACCATCAACAGAAGCTATTCGTATAGTTCCATCATTATCAATATCTACAGATGCGCCAGTCTCTTCTGTGATGCCCCGAATTACTGCTCCTCCTTTACCTATAACATCTCTAATCTTTTCAGGATCGATCTTAATAGTTTTTATAGTTGGAGCCCATTCAGACATTTCCGAACGGGTTTCATTAATTACTTTATTCATTTCATTTAATATGTGCATACGGCCATCTTTAGCTTGATCTAAAGCAATGCTCATGATTTCTTTTGTAATACCTTGAATCTTTATATCCATTTGTAAGGCTGTAATACCGTCATTGGTTCCAGCAACTTTAAAATCCATATCACCTAGGTGATCCTCATCACCAAGAATATCCGTTAAAACTGCAAATTTATCACCTTCCTTAACTAAACCCATTGCAACACCGGCAACCGGTGATTTTATAGGGACGCCTGCATCCATCAGAGCTAAACTAGTACCACAGACGGAGGCCATTGAGCTCGAACCGTTGGATTCTGTTATTTCTGATACAACACGAACCACATATCCAAAATCTTCCATGTTAGGCAATACCGCCTCTATACCACGACGCGCTAATTTACCATGACCTATTTCTCGACGCTTAGGTGAACCAACAAAACCTGTCTCACCAACGCAAAATGGAGGAAAATTATAATGAAGCATAAATGGGTCTTTCCGTTCTCCCTCAATTGCATCTATCATTTGAGCATCTCGACCGGTACCTAATGTAGCAATAACTATTGCTTGTGTTTCGCCACGAGTAAATACAGCAGATCCATGTGCGCGTGGTAATGATCCAACTTCAACATCGATTGGGCGAACTGTTGTTTTATCACGTCCATCAATTCGTGGTTCACCATCTATGATTTTTTGTCTTACTATCTTTTTTTCAAGCTTATATAATTCATTTTGAATTTCTTCAGAGGACCATTTTGAATCATCACCACTTGTGAGGGCATCAATAGTTGATGATTTAATATCACCGAGTGCTTTTTGCCTCTCTTGTTTATCAATGATTTGATAAGCATTATTAATTTCATTCAATGATGCATCTTCTACTGCTGACTGAAGTTCTTCATTGACTAATGGTGCAGACCAGTCCCAAGCGGGCTTACCCACATCTGCCGCTAAATCTTCAATGGCATCTATAGCTACTTGCATTTGCTCATGACCAAACATTACTGCACCTAGCATGATATCTTCTGAAAGACCAGATGCCTCTGACTCAACCATAAGGACAGCATCTTTAGTTCCAGCTACAACAAGCTCTAATTCACTATCAATAATGGCGCTTTGACTCGGATTAAGAATATATTTACCTTCTTTGTATCCGACTTTTGCTGCTCCAATTGGACCTGCAAAAGGTAAGTCAGAAACTGCTAATGCAGCTGAAGCTCCTATTATAGACGGAATATCGGGATCTACTTCTGGGTTTAAAGACATTACAGTAGCAATAATCTGAACTTCGTTAGTAAAGCCTTTGGGAAATAATGGACGTATTGGTCGGTCTAATAAGCGACAAGTTAAGATTTCCTTTTCACTGGGACGACCTTCACGTTTGAAAAAACCACCAGGAATTTTACCTGCTGCATATGCCTTTTCTTGGTAATTTACAGTCAGTGGAAAGAAATCCCTGCCTGGCTCAGCGTCTTTTTTTCCAACAACAGTTACAAGAACCATTGTATCAGCCATATTTACCATGATTGAGCCATTCGCTTGGCGGGCAATGGCACCTGTTTCAAGTGTTACTTCATGCTCCCCAAATTGGAAGCTTTTCTTTTTAGAATTCACAATTTTTACTCTAGTAGGGAAATTATTTTAGCTATTGAAATAAACTGTAATTTTTAACAAATGGAAATGCTTTGTTGAATAAAACTACACTGAGTCATTTATCAACTAACGTCGCAAACCAAGCCTCTTGATAAGTTCACGATATCTTTCATTATCTTTTGATTTTAAATAATCAAGCAATTTACGACGCTTGTTTACCATGCTTAAAAGACCTTGACGACTATGTTGATCGTTCTTGTTCTTACTAAAGTGATCAGTAAGTTCGGTTATTCTTTTTGACAGAAGTGCTACCTGCACTTCTGGTGAACCGGTATCGGTCTCACAACGTGCGTAATCAGCTATTAAATTCTGTTTTACTTCACTGGAAAGTGGCATCTCTTTAATACTCCAAATCTTCTTTTACTTTTTAAGCGCGGTATTCTAGCGTCTGTTTGATTCTATTAATACCCCAAAATTGTATAACTATGTTGTTTTTTCCTGTATTACAAATATTCTGCGTGGTAAAAGCACCCTTTGCCTAGTTACCTCTCCTATGCCCAAAAATTCTTGGCCCATCTTATATACTCTAATAAGACCATCTTTTTTGTCAGGAAAATCGTTTAATTCTTGACCAGCGCAAAATTTGATAGCTTCTTCAGCATTAATATTTGCTTGCGGCATGCCTGATAAAGCAAAATCTACTGGTAATAGCTTGTTACGTAAAGAGTCCACACCTTTATTAAACAAACTTTCTATTATTTGCATATCAATCATACCCTCACTCTTAAGAGTTCCAACTGATTCTCGATGCAATTTAGCAGTGTAAGCTACGGTACCTGCTTTTTTTGCTATGTCTTCTACTAATGAACGAATATATGTTCCTTTAGAACACCTTACTCGAAAAATTAATAGTGGCAATGTGAGCTTAAGCATCTCGATTGAGTAAATTTGAATCGATCTTGCCTCACGATCAATAATTTCTCCGTTTCGAGCTAACTCATGCAATCTTTTACCATTCACTCTTAGCGCAGAGAACATTGGTGGAACCTGATCTGAAATACCTATAAAACTCTCAATTAACTCTTTCCATTCATTATAAGTTTTATCTGGTATCGGCATAGTTGAGATTTCTTTTCCGTCAACATCTCCTGTATGTGTCGCTACACCAAGATATGCTGTTACTAGATAACTTTTATCTGAGCTCAATAAATATTTACAAACTTTAGTGGCTTGGCCGAAGCATAATGGAAGCATTCCTGTTGCTGCAGGATCAAGACTTCCAGTATGGCCGGCTTTCTTAGCATTAAGAAACCTCCTTACTATCTGCAGCGCTCTATTAGAGGTCATGCCCGATGGCTTATTAAGTAATAACAACCCATCTACATTATCACCAAAATTTTTTAAACCCCTTTTTTTCATAGATTTAGACTTAATCATTCTTTTCAAGATCAGATTCAAGAGCAGCCTCTATAAGGTTGCTAATATGCTGTGCTTCTGCGGCGCTGTTATCATGAAAAAAACGTAATTCAGGTGCATGTCGAATCTTAATTTCTTGACTCAAGCGCCTTCGAAGAAAACCACTTGCTTTATCAAGACCATTCTTAACTAAATCCGAACTAATATTTTGATCAAGCGTGATAAAATGTATGCGGGCTATGCTTAAATCTCGTGATAAATTTATAGCATTCAAAGAGACCATTTTGAGGCGAGGATCTTTGACTTCTGTAGTAAGAAATTCATTTAAAGTACGTAAAACTTGATTGCCAAGTCGCTGGTTTCTTGAAAATTCTCTAGCCATTTATCAATTAGAGCTACTCAATCAAGCGTTCGAGCAACTTCTATCCTCTCAAAACATTCAATTTGATCGCCTACTTGAACATCACTATAGTTCTTTACTCCAATACCACATTCAGTACCAGATTTTACTTCATTCACGTCATCTTTAAATCTACGTAATGATTCTAGTTCACCCTCATAAATCACAACATTTTCACGCAGAACTCTTATTGGATTTGATCGTCTTACATAACCTTCACTTACAATACAACCTGCGATATCGCCAAATTTTGGTGACCTAAAAATATCCTTTACTTCTGCTAAACCAAGAATTTGTTCCCTAATATCTGGCGCTAGTAATCCAGTAAGAGCATCTCTAACATCATCTATTGCTTCATAAATGATACTGTAATATCTAAGATCAACGCCAGACTCTTTAATAGCGGCTCTTGCTGCTGCATCTGCACGCACATTGAAACCTACAATGGTGGCTTTTGAAGCAGCAGCTAAATTAACATCAGTCTCAGTTATACCGCCTATACTTGATCCCAATACCCTAACTTTGACCTCATCATTTGATAACTTCAGTAAAGCATCTCGCAAAGCTTCAGCACTTCCATGAACGTCTGATTTAATAATTATAGGAACGGATGAGATATCTCCATCCTTCATCTTAGTAAACATATCTTCCATTTTTGAAGCTTGTTGTTGAGCAAGCTTTGTTTCGCGAGTTTTTTGTTGACGAATTTCCGCTACCTCGCGGGCTTTACGTTCATTTTTAACAACTAAAAAATCATCTCCAGCACTTGGTGTCTTTGATAAACCAAGAATTACTGCTGGTTGTGAAGGTCCAGCCTCCTTTATAGAATTGCCAAATTCATCAAACATATTTCGAACGCGGCCATATTCTTCACCAGCAATAATCATGTCGCCTGGTTTTAATGTGCCATTCTGCACGAGCATGGTTGCAACTGCTCCTCGTCCTTTTTCAAGGCTTGACTCTATTACAATCCCTTGCGCTGGTCCTTTTTCAACTGCCAAAAGAGTCATAATTTCTGCCTGCAATAGAATAGCACTTAAAAGATCATCTATACCTGTTCCATCAAGAGCAGAAACATTAACAAATATCTGTTCTCCACCCCAATCTTCTGGAATAACTTCATGCTGAGATAGCTCGTTCTTAATACGCTCAGGGTCTGCATTTTCTCTATCAACCTTATTTACAGCCACAACTATTGGCACGTCTGCAGCCTTAGAGTGCTGAATAGCTTCTATAGTTTGGGGTTTAACGCCATCATCTGCTGCAACAACAAGAACTACTATATCAGTTGCTTGAGCACCGCGTGCACGCATTGCGGTAAATGCTGCATGACCTGGTGTATCAAGGAATGCGATTTGTCCTTTATCAGTCTCAACTGAATACGCACCTATGTGTTGCGTAATCCCACCAGCTTCTCCATCAGCAACTTTAGATCGTCGAATATAATCAAGTAAGGATGTTTTTCCATGGTCTACATGGCCCATAATAGTTACCACTGGCGCTCGACTAACTTCAACGCCTTCGATCTTACTTTCTTCTGCAAGCAATACTTCGTCAGCTTCAACTAAATCAACGAGTTTAGCAGTATGGCCAAACTCCTCTACTACTAGAGTTGCGGTATCTTGATCTATTATTTGATTAATAGTCACCATCGCACCCATATTAAATAGAGCTTTGACGACCTCATTCCCTTTAACAGCCATTTTTTGAGCAAGCTCTGCTACAGAAATATTCTCTGGAATACTAATTTCTCGTATAACTTTCTCTGTAGGCATTTCAAATGCATGCTTGGAGTCACTCCCCACAACAACCGGACGTCGACGGACAGGTGTTTTACGCTTGCGTCTGCCACTTTTGTCATCTGCAACATGTAGCTCTTTACGACCATATCGAGTATCAGAAGGTCTTGGCTTTGTCTTTTCTTTATCTTTTGTGCGGCGAGCACGAATTTCTGCCTCTTCTTTTTTAATCCTTGCTCTTTCTTGAGCATCTAACTCAGCCTTTTCAGCAGCTTTTCGAGCATCTTCTTCTGCGTCTTTTCGTGCTTGCTCTTCTTTTACACGCGCTTCTACCTCAAGTTTAGCTTCTTCTTCTTTTTTAGCAATTAAAAACTCTTTTTCTAAAGCTTCAGCTTTAATACGCTCTTCTTCTTGTTGGCGTTGACGATCTAAAGCTCCTTGTTCTTCTTTTGCTTGCTTTTCAAGTACATCTCGTTTGACGTAA
The DNA here is from genome assembly GCA_002685275.1 of Gammaproteobacteria bacterium. The sequence continues at coordinate 1,829 of NYWX01000008.1, read as the reverse complement.
GTACGTTTGCGTCTAACCTCAACATTAACAGTACGCGATCGTCCTTGAGCATCCGGCAATCTCAATTTAGATTGAGACTTACGTTTGAGTGTAATTTTACGTGGGGCTGCTGCTGTCGCCGGCGTATCATCTTGACCATGGCTACGACGAAGATACGTTAATAATTCCAGTTTAGTTTCTTCACTAATGCTGTCAGTAGCATTTTCAACAATTATTCCTGCCTCTTCAAGTTGAGCAATCAACTTTTCTACAGAAACTTTAAGAACTTCAGCAAATTGTGCGACTGTCACATCGGCCATATTTTTACTCCAGAAAAAAGGGTTTAAATCCTGCTATTCCTCTTCAAACCAATGTGCGCGCGCTTTCATAATGAGCGCCGCAGCTTCGTCTTTATCGATATCATCTAATATTTCTAACAGATCATCTGTTGCCAACTCTGCTAAATCTTCACGGGTAGCAATGCCCTTACTGGCTAATAAAAATGCCATGCCTTTTTCCATTCCATCTAAACCTAGTAGGTCTTCAGCTGGCTCAATTTCATCTATTTTTTCTTCCTGAACTATTGCTTGAGTAAGGAGTATATCTCTTGCCCTACTTCGTAATTCATCAACAATTGATTCATCAAATTCTTCAATTTCAACTAACTCTGCTGTCGGCACATACGCTACTTCTTCGATGGTCGAAAAACCTTCCTGTACAAGAATTAATGAAACTTCCTCATCAACATCTAGCTGTTTAGAAAATAAATCAATTAAGGTCTTTGTCTCAGATTCACTCTTTTCTTCAGCATCCTGAGCAGTCATAACATTTAATTCCCAACCTGAAAGCTCACTTGCAAGTCTAATATTTTGGCCTCCGCGACCAATTGCCTGAGAAAGTTTTTCTTCTTCAACAGCTACGTCCATGCTGTGCTTATCTTCATCTACTACAATAGAGACAACTTCTGCTGGTGACATAGCATTTATTACAAACTGAGCTGAATTATCATCCCAAAGAATAATATCAACACGCTCACCTGCCAGTTCATTTGAAACAGCCTGCACTCGAGAGCCTCGCATTCCTACGCAAGCACCAACTGCATCAATTCTATTATCATTACTACGAACTGCAATTTTTGCTCTTAAACCAGGATCTCGCGCTGATCCTAAAATATCAATGAGGCCCTGACCAACTTCAGGAACCTCTATTTTAAATAATTCAATAAGAAATTGAGGGGAAGTACGGGTCATAAATAATTGCGGACCACGAATTTCGGAACGAACTTCAATTAAGAGAGCCTTAATACGATCTTGCGGACGAACAGGTTCGCGTGGAACCATTTGTTCTCGTGGAACAAAACCTTCAGCGTTTCCTCCAAGATCTATATAAACACCATTTCGATCAACTCGCTTAACTATTCCCGAGAGCATTTCACCTTCACGTCCTTGAAATTCCTCAATAACTTGCTCACGTTCTGCCTCACGAACTTTTTGAACAATGACTTGCTTTGCCATTTGAGCGGCAATTCGTCCAAATACAACAGATTTGATAGGCTCTTCAACATATGCACCGGGTTCTGCATTTTTATCTATATCAATGGCATCTATCATGCGTAATTCACGATCTGGGGTTTCAAGATCAGTTGAATTATCAGCAAATACAAGCCACCGTCGAAAAGTGTCATATTCACCTGAGTCGCGGCCAATAGAAACACGCACTTCAATGTCTTCACCATATTTTCTTCGAGTAGCTGCTGCTAAGGCTGCTTCTATGGCCTCAAATATAAGCTCCCTCTCTACGCCCTTCTCATTAGAGACGGCATCTACAACCATTGAGATTTCTGTACTCAT
>NYWX01000007.1 GCA_002685275.1 Gammaproteobacteria bacterium | reverse complement strand
AAACAAATTTGATAATGTGTCTTTTGCAGCAAAACTTAGAGCTAAACCAACAATTCCAGCTGATGCTAGCCAGGCGGTGACATTGATATTCCAAGCAAGAAAGAAAAAATAAATTGCTAGAGCAGCAATGACGATCTTTATTGCATTATGCAGGAGCGATAGCATTCCTGTTTGAACAATCTTTTGATTTGAAGTTTTTGAAAAAAAATTAACGACTAGATCAGTAAAGCCCAAGAGGGTGCCATACCATACAAAAATCGTTAATGTTTTTAGAACGCCTACTGTAATAAAAGTTGTGAGAATGGGTAAATTAAGTTTGTGAGTACCAAGGGTAAGACCCAAAAAGATAAACGATAAAAAGATTGGTCTATGAATAATACTTATAAGTTGGTCGTCAAAATCGCTTAATGAGCGGCGCGCAAACCTTCCGATAATGTTTGAAATAATCCAGTCTGCAATTTTCCCAATAAATATAAAAGTTATAGCTATAATTATTGCTTGAAGATATCGGTTAGGCCCAATAATTTCAGCTAATTGTTGGATTTGGCTGATTAGCTCATTAAAAGTCATATTTATTATCAGGGTATATTTTATTTAATTATTATTAGGTATCCCAAATATTTGTACATCTTGATTTTCATTAGTTTCAAGATTTGTACTCTCGACATTCATACCTGGTTGAGTAGGTAGTTGACTTGTCTGTGCTGAGAGAATTTGAACAAATGTATTTGCAATATTTGGAACGATATTAGGTGAGCTCACAAAGATTCGCTCTGGAGTCATATCTGGCGAATTATAGAATGCCACATTAGCTTTTCTGTCCATTGTTACATTACTTCCTTCAAGGGAAACTCCAGCAAAAAGTCCACGACTCCTGGAGTAAGAAAAAACTTCAGATTTAAACTCAATGTCTGTTAGGGCTCCAGTATGTCGTCCTATTGGTCCAGCAGCTATAGAGGCATCTGCACCTAAAGTGATGCTTCCATTTTCAATACCTTCAACGCCTTTACGAGTTTTAAAGACTAAAATGATATCAGTAGACTGAGCACCTACTTGCCAACCAATACTTCCACCTGTAAGAGTAATAAATGCAGGATTACTCCAAGAGTTGTCATTTTGACGAATAACAATTATTCCTTTTCCTCGTCTTGCGCCAATTCCAAAAGCAGCTTTAACAACATCCGGAATAACTGCAACTGCATAAGCACGGGAGAGAAGATTTTGCGTTGCTGCTTTTTCTGGAATTCTAAGCAATTGATCAAGAATATCAGCAGCATCCCCAATACGTTTTTCTTCCGGACTTGCAGCTTGTAGATTGCTGTTAATTAGAAGTGTAAAAAACACTAACACTGTAAAAATAATTTTATTTTTCATAATGATTTCGTTATTTTTTTTAACCAATTCCCAATAATACGCCAGCATAGCGTTTCTAGCACTATAAAATGTACGTTAATTAACTCAAAAAAGAGTTAAAATACTACAATTTTTGATTATTTTTTTTATTTGGGGGTAATTTCTTACTTAAGTCCGTTACAATTATAATGATATTTTTTTGGAAAAATTATGCCACTTGATTACGACAAACTCATGGCAACTGAAGATGTGGACCTGCCACTAAGTTATGATGATTCTAAGGCTATTCTTTATGCATTGAGCGTAGGAATGGGTGTAAATCCTGTTGATTTAAAAGAATTACCATACGTTTATGAGCAGGGAGAAATATTTAAGATTGTACCAACATTTGCTACCGTCTTAGTGCCTGATATGTTCCCTCCAGGTCTTGGGTGGGATTTTAGTCAGGTATTACACTCAGAGCAACGCATGCAATTGCATAAACCACTGCCAAAAAAGGCTGATCTTTTGATTAATAAGAAAGTTTCCGATGTATTTGATTGGGGACCGAGAAAGGGTGCGCTGTTCCTGTTCGAAGCAGAAGGTAGAATTGCGACTGATAACACTCTACTTTTTACACTTGGTTGTACTGTTATTGCTAGGGGTGATGGCGGTTTTGGTGGGCCAAATGGAAAAGGACCAAGACCACATCGCGCTCCAAAACGTGATCCAGATTTTACTTGTGACTTATCAACGCGTGAAGATCAGGCTTTATTATTTCGATTAACTGGCGATCGAAACCCTTTACATGCAGACCCATCAAAAGCTAACCAAGCAGGGTTTGATAAACCGATTTTACATGGCATGTGTAGTTATGGGGTTGCATGCCGCGCAATTTTGAAAACAATATGTGATTATGATTACAAATTAATTAAGTGTTTCGACGCTCGATTTACATCGCCAGTGGTGCCAGGGGACATTATTACAACTGAAATTTGGCAAGATGGAAATATCATATCATTTCGTTGTAGTGTCAAAGAGCGCAATACAGTAGTTCTTCGTAATGGCAGATGTATTCTTGCATCCTAAATTACTTTACATATTAATTTTTTTATATAAAAAATCTGTTGGGGGAAGTTGATATGAAATTGGCATTTATAGGGCTTGGAGTAATGGGGTACCCAATGGCAAGTTACCTAGCAAAAAATCATGATGTAACAGTATTCAACAGAACCACATCTAAAGCTGAAGATTGGTGTAAAAAAAATGAAGGACGCTTTGTTTTAACACCTGCTGCTGCAGCTGAAAATGCTGAAATTGTATTTTCTTGCGTTGGTAATGATGATGATGTTCGTGAAATTTTATTTGGTAGTAATGGCGTTATTAGTAAAATTAAGAAGAATTCTGTTATTGTTGATCACACCACAGCCTCTGCGACTATAGCCCGTGAAGTGTCAAATACTGCGATATCTAAGAATGTAGATTTTCTTGATGCCCCAGTCTCTGGAGGCCAGGCAGGCGCAGAAAATGGTGAGCTTTCCGTTATGGTGGGTGGAGATGTTGCAACATTTAATCGAGTTGCACCTATCATGAAAGCTTATTCAAAAGTCATCACGCATATTGGTCCAGTAGGTTCAGGGCAGCTAGCAAAGATGGTTAATCAAATCTGTTTAACTGGAGTAGTTCAGGGATTAGCCGAAGGATTACATTTTGCCGAGAAAGCAGGATTAAATCGTGCTGTTGTAGCTAAGGCAATTTCTGGAGGGGCTGCTGGATCATGGCAAATGACAAATCGCTGGGAGACAATGACTAAAAATGAATTTGATTTTGGCTTCGCTGTTGATTTGATGCGAAAAGATTTATCAATTGCAATTGAAGAAGCAAAAAAAATGGTGCTAACCTTGAATTAACTCAAATAGTTGATAAATTTTATAAAGAGGTACAAAGTCTGGGTGGTAATCGTTGGGATACATCAGCCCTGATTGCCCGACTAAAATAAATTTTTTTTAATTACAGGGGTGGCCCCAAGGCCTGAGACTCTTAATTGAGAACCCTCAGAACCTGACCCGGTTAATACCGGCGTAGGAAGGAATTAACATGGAATCAAAAAATTATTTATGGCTCATTGCCATGCTTCTTACTTGCCCACAATCTTTCGCTGAAAACATAGAAATTGATGAGATTATTGTTAAGGCAGATTTTCGTGAACGCCCTATTGCAGAAATCCCATCAAGTGTGACGATTATGGATTCTAAATTTATTAATGAAGCAGCTGTTCAGCATTTTGAAGAGCTTATTAATGTTGTACCGAATTTGAATTGGTCTGGCGATGGAAATCGAGCACGATATTTTCAGATAAGAGGTGTAGGAGAGAGATCTCAATATGAAGGCGCGCCGAATCCATCGATTGGCTTTCTTGTTGATGATATTGATTTTAGTGGAATTGGCACTATTGCTACATTATTTGACATACAGTCGATTGAGGTATTACGAGGACCACAAGGCAGTCGTTATGGCGCAAATGCACTTGGTGGTCTAATTTATATGCGCTCAACTGAACCATCGCTGGAGCGAAAAGGAAAAGTGCAGATTGGAGTTGCTGGAGATAGCTCATTTTCGTTAGGAGCAGCACTTGGCGGCCGACTTGATAAGAATGCTTCTACGACGTTTAGGGTTAGTGCTCATAAGCATCAGAGTGATGGATTCAGAAGGAACGCTTACCTTAATTCAAACAAAACAAATGGTCGAGATGAATCCACAATTCGTGCTCGATTAAGATATCTTGATAACGATAGTTTTGAAGCTAATGTTTCTTTGATGTATGCCAATATTGATAACGGCTATGATGCTTTTTCTGTTGATAATAGTTATATAACTTTATCTGATAAGCCCGGTAAAGATGCTCAAGAGAGTAAAGGAGCATCATTGCGCTTAAATTGGAGTGAATTTGGCAATGGATCTCTAACATCAATTACATCCATTGCCATTTCTGATATTAAATTTAGTTTTGACGCAGATTGGGGTAATGAAGACAGTTGGAGTCCTTTTACTTATGACTATGAAACTTTAAATGATCGTAAGCGGCATACTTTGAGCCAAGAGTTTCGTTATGAGGCAGAAAATTGGTTGTTTGGTTTGTATGTACTCAATTTAAATGATGGACTTTCAACGTTGAATTTGGGAGATTATTATGATCCCATTTATGATTATACTGACACTCTAAATTACACTTTTAATAGTGACTATAAAGCAACTAATTTATCTTTATTTAGTCAATATAATATTGAAATAAAAGGCGATACACATATTTCAACTGGCTTAAGATTTGAAAGGCGCTCAACTAAATATATTGATTCTGAAACCCTGCAAGCAGATCCGTCTGAGACTCTATGGGGTGGTGAAATAGGCATAGTCCATAATTTAAATGATTTAATTAGTGTATTTGCTGGTTTATCTAAAGGATACAAAGCAAGCGGATTCAATCTTGGCGTTTTACCAGAAAATCTTAGATATTATAGTGATGAAGCTCTTTGGATGACAGAAATTGGTACTAAAGCCTCTTTACTTAATCAATCACTATTTTTAAATACATCAGTTTTTTATCAATGGCGAGTTGATCAGCAGGTGAGAACCTCTTTTCAATTAACTCCAGGAGATCCAACAACATTTGGGTTTGCAGCATTAAATATTGATAAGTCAGAAACATTTGGTTTAGAGGCAGAGTTAAATTGGAAGCCACACCAAGACTGGCAATTATATTTAAACATTGGTTTGCTTGATGGAAAATTCAAGAAGGTTCCATTTAATCTTGGTATTGATTCAATTTTGAATCGTCAGCAAGCACATGCTCCTGCATATACCTTGGCTGGTGGAATAGTATATCGCCCTGAGAATGGAATGTTTGCAAGGCTTGATGTAACTGCTAAAGATGAATTTTATTTTTCAACAAGTCACGATCAAAGATCTCAATCTTTTGGGCTTATGAACGCACGGGTTGGGTACGAAAAGAATAATTGGCTAATATCACTTTGGGGCCGTAATTTATTTAATAAAGAATATGCAGTACGTGGCTTTTTCTTCGGAAACGAACCACCCAATTTTCCAGATACCTTGTATACTCGTTTTGGTGACCCGCAACAGTTTGGTGTGACAATAGAAATGAAGCTCTAATTAATGTGTAGTTAATGAATATTTTTTTTGAAATTATAGGACAACTTCAGAATCAATCTTTACTTGAGTTAGTAGCAGTTGTCTCTGCAATATTTTATATAATATTTGTAATCCATGAAAAAATCATATGTTGGTTTTTTGCTGCCATAAGTGCTGTTATTTATATCTGGCTTTTTATTGAAGCTAAGTTATATATGGAGTCATTACTTAATATTTGTTATTTGGCAATAGCTATGTATGGATGGTATCAGTGGATCATCGGTAAAACTGATACTAATATTAAACCAATTATATCTTGGCCATTAATAATTCACATCCAAGCCATTATTTGTTTATCAACTTTGGGTATTATTAGTGGAGCGCTCCTCAAGATTTTCAGTGACGCAGCATTTCCCTTCTTAGATTCATTGACAACTTGGTTCGCAATATGGGCTACTTACCTTGTAGCTAGAAAGGTTTTAGAAAATTGGTGGTATTGGCTTGCTATAGACTTAATTTCGATTCTAATTTACTGGTCTCGTGATTTGAAGTTAACTAGCGCACTATTTGTGGTTTACGTCTTTATGATTCCATTTGGTATAATAAACTGGACTAAATCTATGAGAATTTATTCAAGGTGATAGAAAGGCCAGAGCAATTTATTTCACATCTCCCAGAATGGCACGGAGCTACTTTTTCTAGATTAAAAGGTGGTTTTAATAACAATACTTTAAAAGTCACCAAAGAAACAAAAGTTGGCGTACTTAAAATTGATAGTAGCCCAAGAAAGATGCCGTTTAATCCTCGCTGTAAAGAGGCATATATTCAGAATATCGCTTACGAAAATGGTTTAGCCCCAAAAGTAATATTTGCTAATAGTGGAGTTTATTTTACTGAATTTGTCGAGGGCGTTGTTGGCAATAAAAAAAATTTTAAGAATGAAAATAATCTTAAAGCAATCGCAATTGCTTTAAAAAAACTACATTCTCTTCCCCTTGCCGGGCAAAAATTTAATGCAATGGCAGCCGCAAGAAAATATATTGATATATTTAAGGGATATGAATCTTGTTTAGTAAGAAAATGTTTAAAAATTATTGATGAGGCACCCTTATCCTCAAATTTTTGCTTATGCCACAACGATCTTGTCGCAAATAATTTTATTATAACTCCTGAGATTGCTTTTTTAGATTGGGAGTATTCCTCAGATAATAATCCTTTTTTTGATCTTGCAACCGTAGTAGAGCACCATGAACTAAATAATAAAGAGGCCTCTCTATTTCTTGATGCTTACATAGTTGAAGATTTTCAGGATTGGCAGATTCACTTAAAGTTTCAACGAAGACTTTACCTTGCACTTCTGTATTTATGGATGATATCTAGACACGATATAAATCACACAGAAATAGAAAGTATTGCATTGCGCCTAACTACCATTGATCTCTGAGTTCTCTTAGTTTTATGAAAATAATTCGTCTATCAGGCTGATTTCCAATTTCCGGAAATTTTTCTATTACCTTCGAAATTATTGGTAGTTTATCTAGGCGAAAAAAAACATTGATATTTTTTTCTATTTTAAGAGATGTAACAAAAGGATCTTTAGGATCTTGATATCTATGTTTATCCAGCATCACTGCAGCTGTTTTATTGTCAGGCTCGATTTCAAGAGTAAATTCAAGATTGCTTATCATGTAATCATGCCCAGGGTATACAAGCGTATCTTCATGAATTGATTCTAATTGATTTTCAAATGTTTCAAAGAGCCTATTTGGATCACCACCATTACTACAATTACCAGCTCCAGCGTTAAATAGTGTATCGCCACTAAATAAAATAGGTAACCCAGTTCGTGATAACAAAGACATATGATTTAAAGTGTGACCAGGAGTATTCAAGCATTCAAACTCGACTTGGGTTCCTATCTTTATAATGTCACCTTCATCTACACCACGATAGATGTTAGTTATTTTATCACTCGAGTATTTGCTAGCTATAATTTTTGCACCAGTCTTCTTAATTATTTTTTCATTTCCACTTATATGATCATAGTGTTCATGAGTATTAAAAATGTATTTAATTTTCCAGTTATTTTTTTTAGCTAAATTAATGCAAGTCTCGTGATCTGAGGGATCAATTGCAAGTGCCTCTCCAGTCTCAGGACAAGCGACTAAATAATTAAAATTTCTCAGATAATTATCCACCCAGATTTGTTTAACAAACATTAAATTTCCCTAATTAATTACATATTATTTAATTATGACTAATTACTGATAATTATAAAATCTCACCAGTTAAGGTATTATGCTTACAATACTAATCTTGAAATGCAAACAAGCTTAAGTAAATTTAAAATAAATAACATAAAATAATTTTATTAAATAATGTTAAAAAATTAAATTTTTAGATAAGTAAATTTTAAAACTCGATAAACAATCTTGTGTAAATTAAATAATCATGAGTAAAAACAGACACTCAGCATACTGGCGAGCTAATCTCAAGCTAATGGGATTTTGCCTTTTCATTTGGTTCTTGAGCTCTTTTGGATTTGGTATTTTATTTGTTGACCAGCTAAATATATTTCGTATTGGTGGGGTTAAACTCGGTTTTTGGTTTGCGCAGCAAGGATCGATCTATATTTTCGTATTATTAATCTTTTTTTACGCTTGGCAGATAAATCGCATCGATCGAAAATATGATGTTCATGAAGACTAGGAGGGTTTTATGAGCCTTCAAGTGCTTACCTATATTGTTGTTGGGTTTAGCTTTGCTCTTTATATTGGCATAGCAATTTGGTCACGAGCGCAAGATACCGGTGAGTTTTATATTGCCGGCAAAAGCATTTCTCCATTGGCTAATGGTATGGCAACTGCTGCTGATTGGATGAGTGCATCTTCATTTATTTCTATGGCAGGTCTTATTGCTTTCATGGGTTATGATGGCTCTGTTTACTTAATGGGCTTTACTGGTGGCTATGTTCTTTTAGCTCTTCTACTTGCGCCTTATCTTAGAAAGTTTGGTGAATTCACTGTCCCTGCATTCATTGCCGAGCGCTATTATTCAAAGACAGCACGAATAGTCGCTGTAATTTGCCTCCTTTTTATTTCTTTCACGTATGTTGCGGGCCAAATGCGTGGGGTTGGTATTGTTTTTTCAAGATTTTTAGAAGTTGATGTAACAACTGGCCTTATGATCGGTATGGGTGTAGTTTTTATATATGCTGTTCTCGGAGGAATGAAAGGCATTACTTACACACAAGTTGCTCAATATTGTGTGTTGATATTTGCTTATACGGTACCGGCAGTTTTTATTGCTATTCAGCTTACAGGCAACTCTATTCCACAATTTGCATTTGGTAGTGAAGTTATCGGATCTGACACAAGATTGTTGGATAAACTGGATGATATAGTTGCATCATTGGGTTTCAATAAGTATACATCTGGCTCAAAAAGTCGAATTGACGTATTTTGTATTACAATGGCTCTAATGGTTGGAACCGCTGGGTTGCCTCATGTAATTGTTCGTTTTTTTACTGTGCCTAAAGTGCGAGATGCACGCTTATCAGCTGGCTATGCGCTTTTATTTATTGCCATTTTATACACTGCAGCACCAGTGGTTGGGTCAATGGCAAGATTAAATTTGATTAATACATTTCAAATTGATGAGGTAGGCACTCAAGATGGTAACCTTCTGTATAGCGAACGTCCTGATTGGGTGAATACTTGGGAGAAAACTGGCCTTGTTAGATTTGATGATAAAAATGGTGATGGCCGTGTGCAATACTACGATGACTCAAATAAATCTTTCGCACCCACTGCAGAAAAATATGGATGGCAAGGTAATGAGATTGATTTTGATAATGACATCATGGTGCTTGCAAACCCTGAGATCGCCAATCTACCAGACTGGGTAATTGCACTGGTTGCTGCTGGAGGAATTGCAGCAGCGTTATCAACTGCTGCTGGACTATTGCTCGTTATCTCCGCCGCAGTATCCTACGATTTAATTAAAAGTATTTTTGTTCCAAGTATCACAGATAAACAAGAGTTAATGATAAGCCGAATTGCTGCAGCAATTGCAATACTAGTTGCAGGCTATCTTGGTTTTGACCCTCCAGGTTTCATCAATCAAGTAGTAGCTTTTGCGTTTGGTCTTGCAGCAGCGTCACTTTTTCCAGCCATATTTTTGGGTATTTTCTTTAAACGTGTAAATCGCGAAGGCGCTACAACAGGCATGTTAACAGGTTTATTATTTACTTATTGGTATATTGAATACTTCAAGGGTTTATTTTTTAAATGGGCTGGTGCGCCATGGGGTATCAATAATTCAGAGCAATGGTTTTTAGGAATTTCTCCAGAAGGTATAGGTGTTATTGGTATGTGCTTTAATTTTATTGTTGCGATTATTGTTAGTTATTTCACAAAACCAACGCCAAAACATGTTCAGCTTATGGTTGAACAGTTAAGAGTCCCAAGGAATTTTGATGATTAATAATCTTTTTCTTAGCTACATTTATAAAAAATATGGCATCAAGATTTAAATCTTTTTGGTAGATAAAAAGGTTTATGTTTTGGGGCCTTAAGGATTAGGCTAAAGAATTAAGCCTTCTTGATCCATTTTCCATTATGATTCTTTAGATTGTACTATTGTCTCAAGGTTTTCAAATTAAGATTCAGAAGCGACGTTGAACTGATAATTCTGCGATATCAACAAGTGCTTTCTTATATTTAGAATTTGGTACGCTTTTAATTGACATAATTGCATTATTTGCTGCTTCTCTAGCTTTGTCTGTTGTATATTGAAATGCACCAGTTGACTTAATTATGTTAGTTATACTACCAAGTTGATCAAGGCCGCTTCCCTCGAGGATCGCATTTCGTATAATTTTGCAATCTTCATTTGACCCTTTTTGCATCGCGTAAATTAATGGCAAAGTAACTTTTCCCTCAGCAAGATCATCACCAATATTTTTACCAAACTCATCAGCTGCTGCATTGTAATCTAGTGCATCATCAACTAATTGAAAGGCTGTACCAAGATATCTGCCATAACTAATCATTGACGATACCATTTCATCATCATGACCACTTAACACAGCAGCTATTTGTGCGCCTGCTTCAAAAAGTTTTGCTGTTTTTCGATAAATAACTTGACGATATTCATCTTCACTTATTTCTGGTCGATTAACGTTCATTAGCTGCATAACCTCTCCGGCAGCAATAGTGTTTGTCGCGTCAGCTAATATTTGCAATACGCGCATGTCATCAATATTGACCATCATTTGGAAGGCTCTAGAATAAAGAAAATCTCCTACTAAAACACTTGCTTGGTTTCCGAAGACAGTATTAGCTGAATCTTTACCTCTTCGTCTGGAAGAAGAGTCAACAACATCGTCATGAAGTAATGTTGCAGTGTGAATAAATTCAATAATTGCAGCAGCGTAAATGTGCTGATCATCCTTATATCCTAAGGCCCGAGCTGCTAACAAAACAATTAATGGCCTAAGGCGCTTTCCACCACTCATGAGTATATATTCTGACACTTGCGAGACTAATGGCACATCGCTTTCAAGCTTGTTTTTGATAAGTTCATCAACGGCATGCCTATCAATTGTGGCAAGCTTGGCAATATCATCAAAGCTGATAGAAATAGAAGTATTTTCGGCAAGTAACATGAGATTTGTGATAATGCCCGAAAGTAGCCTAATTGGCGACAAATATAAATCTTATTATTTTAAAGTAAAAATATTCTAAGCTTACTAATAAAGTATAATTAAGTATCAATCTACGTTGACCCGAAGCACTGGAATCTATAGAATTTTGCATCTTTTGCGACTTCAACTAGCATTTTGCTTAAGCGGCATCTATAAAGATTTATAAATAAACATAACTATCAGTAAGTTACAATTCATGTGGCTTACTAAATGGAGTAAAAAAATGTATGCGGTTTTTCGTACTGGCGGTAAGCAGTATCGTGTTGCAAAAGGTGACATCTTAAGATTTGAGAAAATTGAAGCCGAAGAAGGTTCTTTATTAAATTTTAAAGATGTTCTGCTTGTTGGCGATGGAGCGGATATTAAGGTTGGAAATCCAATTCTTTCCGATAGTTTTGTTAGCGCTAAGATTCTTCGTCAAGGAAAAAGTAAGAAAGTATCGGTTGTCAAATTTAAAAGAAGACAAAATTATCTTCGGCAGGGAACTCATCGTCAGTTTTTTACTGAAGTAGAAATAACAGCAATAAGTGCTGAAGGCTCGAAAGAAGATTCTTCAAAACCTGAAGTATTAAAAACTAAGAAAGCAACCACAAAGAAAGCAACTACAAAGAAAGCAACCACAAAGAAAGTAGCTACCAAGAAAGCAGCTACAAAGAAAGCAACGACAAAGAAAGTAGCTACAAAGAAAGCAACGACAAAGAAAGTAGCTACAAA
>NYWX01000006.1 GCA_002685275.1 Gammaproteobacteria bacterium | reverse complement strand
TACAACTATTGTAATTGCTTCAGGAACAGGTATGCCAATGTCAACAACACATACTTTAGTTGGTGCAGTTTTGGGGGTAGGGTTGGCTCGCGGGATAGATGCTATTGATTTGCGAGTGGTTTCAAGAATTTTTGTATCGTGGGTTGTAACCATCCCAGCTGGAGCAGTACTTGCAATCTTATTTTTCTTTCTTTTTAAAGCGATATTAATTTAAGATTTTAAAACCTCAATGAAGAATCTTTTTATTATAATTTTTATTTTTTTATATCAATATTCAGTCTATGCTCAAACAAACGTAAATGCTGTTATACGTTATGATGATTTACATCATCCGGTATTAGGTTCATCTGGCATGGTGGCTGCACAGAACCGCCTTTCCGCTGAAGCTGGAGCCCGTATTTTAGAGGCTGGCGGAAATGCTATAGATGCTGCAATTGCGACAGGTTTTTCCCTTGCAGTAACATTACCTCGCGCAGGAAACCTTGGTGGTGGGGGATTTATGTTGATACACAATGCTATCACTGGCAAAAATATTGGGATTGATTATAGAGAAATGGCGCCACAATCTGCTTCTCGTGATATGTATTTAGATGTAAATGGAGAAGTTGATACAGCTCTTTCACGATTCAGTCATTTGGCTGCCGGTGTACCAGGAACAGTTAGTGGTTTTTATGCTGCTCATAAGGAGTTTGGGCAGCTTACATGGTCTGAATTACTTCAGCCAGCAATAGAACAAGCAAAAGATGGAATTATAATTACTCATTATCAAGCCGAATTTTTGCGAAAACGACAAGATCGTTTATGCAAAAATGAGGCCGCTTGTTCTTATTTTTATAAAGCTGATGGCGTTGCTTACGAGGCAGGTGAATTATTTGTTCAAAAAGATCTTGCAAATTCGCTACAGTTAATTGCAGATCAAGGGCCTGATGCTTTTTATAAAGGAGAAATTGCTGATCTAATTATTGCTGAAATGGAGCGCGGAGGAGGCCTTATTGATGCTGTATCTCTGTCAAAATATGAACCTTTATTTCGAAATGTGGTTGAAGGCACTTACCGTGATTTTAAAGTTATATCCATGCCCCCTCCTAGCTCAGGTGGTGTGCATGTTTTACAGATGCTTAATATGCTTGAGTCATTTCCGATCTCAGAGTTAGGTTCTGGTAGCGCAGATAATGTTCATTTGCTAGCAGAAGTTGCGCGTTCTGCATTTGCAGATAGATCGAAGCATTTAGGCGACCCAGATCACTATGATGTACCCATTGATTGGCTTACTAGTAAAACTTATGGCAAGCAGCTTGCAAAGTCTATTGATATGAAAAATGCACGAAATTCTAATGATATTTTTCCAGGTGAAATACCAGTTCATGAAAGCGAAGATACAACTCACTATTCTGTAATAGATAAAGATGGCAATGTGGTTTCAAATACCTACACTTTAAATTTTTCTTTTGGCTCAGGGATTGCAGTACCTGGCGCAGGTTTCTTGTTAAATAATGAAATGGATGATTTTTCATCGAAACCAGGCGTTATGAATGCATTTGGCCTCTTAGGTGGTGAAGCAAATTCTATAAAGGCTGGAAAGAGGCCATTAAGCTCTATGACTCCTACTATAGTATTTGCTAATAACCAACCCTTTTTTGCAACAGGTAGTCCTGGCGGCAGCAGAATAATTACAACCGTTTTGCAGATTATTGTGAATATAATAGACCATGGTATGAATCTTGCTGAAGCAACAAATGCACCTCGTATGCATCACCAATGGTATCCAGATGTTATTTCTCTTGAATCTGGTTTTAGTCCTGACACAATTAAAGTTCTAAAAAATAGAGGTCATAAAATTAAAGAAGCTAGAGGTACAATAGGTAATGCGCAATCTGTAGGTTTCGATAATGGATTATTCCATGGAGCTTCAGATACGAGACGCCCAGGAGCAGGTAGTGTAGCTCCATTAGAATGAGGCTCACTTTAATGAATAGTTACTTTTGTAAATCTTATATAAATACTCGCAATTATACGATGGTAATACTTGCTTTTGTTTATATGTTTAATTTCATTGATAGGCAAATTTTAGCAATCTTATTGCCACAAATTCGCGATGAATTCGGCGTTAGTGATACTTACTTAGGTTTTTTATCAGGCACAGCATTTGCTATTTTTTACGTTACTCTTGGTATACCAGTTGCTAGATATGCTGATAGATTTAATCGTCGCAACCTAATTGCTTTAGCTGTCGCACTCTGGAGTGCCATGACTGCTATGTCAGGCTTTGCATCTAATATTTGGCATCTGACAGCTGCTAGAATAGGTGTGGGTATTGGAGAGGCGGGATGTAGCCCACCAGCCCATTCAATTATTGCTGATTTATATCCACCTGAAAATCGTTCTACTGCAATGGGGTTTTATACTCTTGGAATTTCTGCAGGAATAATGGCTGCATATTTTGCTGGAGGTTGGATTGCTCAGAATATTAGTTGGAGAGCCGCATTCTTTATTGCTGGAGTTCCCGGTTTAATTTTAGCAGCCATAGTTCGTTTTACCTTAACTGAACCAAGTCGAGGTGCCTCTGAGAATCGTTTAGTAAGAGATCAACAACACAGCCTAAAAGAAATAATTTTGTTTCTTGCTTCAAGGCGTTCATTTATCCACATGGTATTTGCAGCTGGGCTTTCTTCATTTGTTGGTTATTCAGTATTAGGTTTTATGCCAAGCTTTATGACGCGAAGCTTTGATATGGACGTTGGAACATTAGGCATTTGGTTAGGCTTGGTTCTTGGAATAGCAGGGGGTATCGGATACTTTTGTGGCGGTTATTTAGCAGATCAATTTGGGCAGAAGGGCTATCAAAAATCACTTAATTTTATTGCAATAATTGTAATTATTACTTCTGCTTTGCTTACTATGACGCTCCTTTCTAGGACATCAGCAATAGCCTTAATTTTATTTATATTGCCGGCAGCAACAATGAATATTTATTTGGCACCGGTTTTAGCTCAAGCACAAAGTCTTGTAGCCCTTAGAATGAGAGCAACAACATCAGCAATAGTATTATTTGTGATTAATTTTATTGGACTAGCAATCGGACCCTTGGTAACTGGCTATGTAAGTGATGTTTTAGAGCTAAGATTTAATGAAGATTCGATGCGTTATAGTTTACTTATTGTTACATTAACCATTTTACCTTGGGCAGCATGGCATTATTATTGTGCGGGAAAACATATTGATAGAGATCTTTTACGTGCAACTGAGAAAGACTAGATCTCAATATTCAATATATTGAAAAATCTTTTTTATAATCAATTTTTAATCATCTTGAAAATTAAATTTTGTTGAAAAAACTTCAGTCTCTAATTATTGACTTTAATTCTGACTTTTAATTTCAGTGGAGATTGCAGAAATAGCATCCTCTAAAGATAAAAATTCTTGTTTTTTATTACCTATTCTTCTAATAGCAACAGAATTTTCTTCTACCTCTCTCATACCAACAGCAAATTGAATTGGAATTTTGGCTACACTGTGTTCACGTACTTTATAAGAAATCTTTTCGTTTCGAAGATCAGCTTCAGCCCGTATATTTAATTGCTTAAGTCTTTTTACTACATCGGAAGCATAATCGTTAGCATCCGATGTAATTGTTAAAACTACTACTTGTATAGGTGCTAGCCATAACGGTAAGTTGCCCGCATGATGCTCGAGAAGGATACCAATAAAGCGCTCAAGTGAGCCAAAAATCGCACGGTGTAACATCACTGGAAAATATTTATTTCCATCTTCAGCTATATAGGTAGCATCCAATCTTCCCGGCATATTTAAATCAACTTGTAAAGTTCCACATTGCCAGTCTCTACCAATTGCATCGCGAAGAACAAACTCGAGTTTAGGGCCATAGAATGCACCTTCTCCCGGATTGAGGGTATATTCTAAATTTGCAATACCCAACGCTTTAATTAATGCCGCTTCAGCTTGATCCCAAATTGCATCTTCACCAACTCTTATATCCGGCCTATCGGCAAATTTAATTCGAACATCATTAAAACCAAAGCTTTCATAAATTTTTAGGATTAAATTACAAATTGAAATGGATTCTTCGGTTATTTGTTCGGTTGTGCAAAATACATGTGCATCATCCTGTGTAAATGCACGAACTCTCATCATTCCATGTAAAGCTCCTGATGGTTCATAGCGATGACACTTTCCAAATTCTGCTAGACGAACAGGAAGATCGCGGTAACTTTTAATGCCCTGTTTATAAACTTGAACATGACCTGGACAATTCATTGGTTTGATTGCATATATACGGTTATCAGCTGTTTTTGTAGTGAACATATTTTCACCAAAAGTTTCAGCATGTCCAGATGCTTCCCATAAAGATCGAGAAATTACCTCAGGAGTATTAATTTCATCGTATCCAGCAGCATTTTGTGTTTCTCGCATAAAGCTAATTAAGTTTTGAAAAAGATTCCACCCCTTTGGATGCCAAAAGATTGCACCCGGAGCTTCTTCTTGAAAATGAAACAAATCCATAATTCGACCAAGACGACGGTGATCACGTTTCTCAGCTTCTTCAAGCATATTTAGATATTGTTTTAATTGCTTCTCATTAGCCCATGCTGTTCCATATATGCGTTGTAACATCTCATTATTAGAATCACCACGCCAGTACGCACCTGATACTCGAGTAAGCTTGAAGGCTTTACCAAGCTTTCCTGTTGAAGGAAGATGTGGACCACGACATAGATCTATAAAATCACCTTGCCTATAAAGTGTTAATTCTTCTTCATTAGGAATGCTTTTTATAATTTCGGCTTTGTAATCTTCTCCAATATCATGAAAAAAATCTGCTGCCTCATCCCGAGCCCACACTTCTCTATTAATTACCTCATCCCGATCAACAATTTCTTTCATAAGATCTTCAATCTTTTTAAGATCGGAATCTGTAAAAGCTTCATCACGAGCAAAATCATAGTAAAAACCATTATCAATTGCAGGACCGATGGTTACTTGTGTTTCTGGCCACAGTTCTTTTACAGCTTCTGCAAGAACATGCGCAGCATCATGACGAATTATTTCTAAACCGCCTTCAGAATCTCTTGTCAGTATTTCTATATCTGAATCTCTTTCAATTGTTCGATTTAGATCCCACACATCACCATTAACGCGAACCGCTATGGCTGCTTTAGCAAGTCCCTTACCAATTTTATCTGCTATTGTGGCTCCACTAACAGCAGATTGGTAGCTGTGCATGGATCCGTCCGGCAATTTAATTTTTAACATAATTTAACCAATAAATTGTTTATGATATAAACATAACATTATTGTACTCGAAATATCCCCGATATAAAAAAGTTCTAGTACAATAGTATTTTTTAAATTGCCTACAGAATTGTCTTAATGAGTGAAACCAAAACGCGGGATTTTATCCGCCAAATAATTCATGATGATCTTGTGTCTAAAAAACATAAGTCGATTGTCACAAGATTTCCACCAGAACCAAATGGTTACCTCCACATTGGACATGTTATGTCGATTTGCCTAAATTTTGGTATTTCAGAAGAAACTTCCGGCTATACATATTTACGTTTTGATGACACGAACCCCTCCAAAGAGAGTGAAGAGTATGCAAAAGCCATTGAAAAGGATGTCCGTTGGTTGGGGTATAACTGGGATAACCGACTTACTCATGCTTCAGATTATTTTGACCGTCTTTATGAAGCTGCAGTGACACTTATTAAAAACGGGTCAGCGTATGTTGATAGTCTTAGCGCTGAAGAAATTCGTGAATATCGTGGAACCCTAACTGAATCAGGAAAAAACAGTCCATTTCGAGATCGAAGCATCGAGGAAAACCTCGACTTATTCAACAGAATGCGCAATGGGGAATTTTCAAATGGTACCCATCTTTTGCGTGCAAAAATTGATATGAGCTCACCAAATATTAATCTACGTGATCCTGTAATTTATAGAATTCGTCACATTTATCATCAGCGAACTGGTGATTCTTGGAGTATTTACCCAATGTATGATTTTGCTCATACAATGTCAGACGCATTTGAAAAGGTTACCCATTCACTTTGTACTTTAGAATTTGAAGATCATCGCCCTCTCTACAATTGGTTCTTAGATCAATTAAAACCTACTCACATTCCTCGTCAAATTGAGTTTTCTCGTTTGAATTTAGCATATGCCATTACAAGTAAGCGAAAGCTTAATTCACTTGTTAAGGAGGGTATCGTTGAAGGTTGGAACGACCCTCGCATGCCAACAATTGCAGGGATGAGGCGTCGAGGTTACCCGGCTAGCTCATTACGTAATTTTGTTACGCTTGCTGGTGTAACTAAGAAAAATAAGCTTATAGAAATGAGTGTATTAGAAAATTGTATTCGCGAAAATCTCGGTGAACAAGCTGAGCGACGTATGGCAGTATTACGTCCCTTGAAAATAATTTTGACAAATTATCCAGAAGAGAAAGTCGAGATGATGGAAGCTATGAATCATCCAGGAAATACGGAAATGGGTACGAGAAAAATTCCATTTTCTAAAGAACTATGGATTGAAAAAAATGACTTTATGGAAGACGCTCCAAAAAAATTCTTTCGCCTCAAACCAAATAGTGAGGTTCGTTTAAGATTTGGTTACATTATTCGTTGTAACGATGTTATTAAGGATAACAATGGTGAGGTAGTCGAACTTCATTGTACCTATGATCAAAATACACGCAGCGGAGAAGGTAAAAGCGATCGTAAAGTAAAAGGAACTATTCATTGGGTTTCATGTAGACACTCAATTGAAGCATCCGTAAGGCTATATGATCGGCTTTTTACTGAGTTAAACCCAAATTTAGCAGAAGACTACCGTGCTATTTTGAATAATAACTCATTAGAAACTGTTGCTGCTCAACTAGAACCATCACTTGAAGATTTAAAAGTGGGTATTGCAGTACAATTTGAGCGTTTAGGGTATTTTTGTATTGATGAAGTAGAGCATTCCAGTAATTCAAGGGTATTTAATCGGATTGTTACTTTAAGAGATACCTGGGCGAAGATAGAGAAAATTGCTATGCAAAATCAAGACAGTAGTCTTTTATAGATATCAGTTATTATAGGCTAGATAGTCTACTTAGCCTCATTTAATTCTCATCTTAAACTTTAGGTTATATTTAATATTAAGTTCGCAATTTTAAAATGCTTATAAATTCAAACAGTCAAAAAAAAATTATCAACCAACCTGCCGCTTTAACTGACGCGTTAAGCCGACCACTGCGTGATTTACGTATCTCGCTGTTGGATCAATGTAATTTACGATGTTCGTATTGTATGCCTGAAGCCGAATATCACCAAGATTATAAATTTTTAAAGCGTTCACAGCGATTAAACTATGATGAAATCTTAAGAGTTGCGGCAACTGCAATTAGCTTAGGTGTTACTAAAATACGCCTAACTGGAGGAGAACCACTTCTTGATAAGAATATTTGTAATTTAATTGAAAAGATTTCAGCTTTACCTGGTTTAGACGACCTTGCGTTAACCACAAACGGTATTTTTTTATCATCTTTTGCTAAAAAATTAGCTGCGGCAGGAATGCATAGAGTTACTGTAAGCCTTGATAGTATTGATGAGGATATCTTTCGTGCAATGAGTGGCGGACGAGGTGATCTAAAG
>NYWX01000005.1 GCA_002685275.1 Gammaproteobacteria bacterium | reverse complement strand
TTTAGAGGAACTCTCAAAACTTTCACAAACTTATTTTAAGTACTTTTTCATTATTTCTTTAGCAACTCTAGTTTTGTGAACCTCATCTGCTCCATCATATATTCTAGCAGAGCGCTCATGTCTATATAGTGAAGCTAACGGTGTATCATCAGTCATTCCTAGAGCACCGTGGACTTGGATAGCCCTATCAAGCACATTTTGAAGTACCTGCGCTACATAAAATTTAATTGTAGATATTTCTACTTTTGCAGCATAAGCTCCTTCATTATCAATTTTTTTTGCTGCATCTAACACCATTAATCTTGAGGCGTTTATTTCAGCTCGTGATTCAGCAATCCAATTTTGAACTGTTTGCTTTAAAGCAAGGGGCTTTCCAGGAGCTAATTCTCTTGAGGCTGCCCTTTCACACATCATTTCAAATGCTTTTTCGCACTCACCAATCCATCTCATGCAATGATGGATTCTACCTGGACCAAGTCTATCTTGAGCAATTTTAAAGCCAGCTCCAACTGGGCCTAAAACATTTTTTTCTGGAACAATACAATTTTCATACTTTATTTCGGCATGAGCATTCCATCCATCTCCCTCGTCGCCCATAACAGAAATATTTCTTATAAAGTTAAAACCTTTAGTATCAGTAGGGATAATAATTTGCGATGCTCTCATATATGGATTAGGATTTTCAGGATCTGTTATTACCATTGCAATTGCAAAGTCTGCTCCATCAGCTGATGAAGTAAACCATTTATGGCCATTAATTACATAGTTAGACCCATCTTTAATGGCTGTTGTACCCATCATAATAGGATTAGATCCGGCATAATCAGGCTCAGTCATTGAAAAACAGCTTCTAGCTTTTCCAGTAACTAAAGGATTTAAAAAATTTTCTTTTTGATATTCCGTTCCATGCTCCATCAATATTTCCATATTTCCAGCATCTGGTGCTTGACAATTGAATACATATAATCCGTAAAAAGTTTGACCTAATATCTCATAGATTTGACCAAGTTGATACAAGCTTAATCCGAGACCGCCATGGTTTTTGGGGATTTGCGGCGTAAATAAGCCCATTTCTCTCACCTTGTTTCTTTTTTCCTCCAAGAATGGTAAATGATCTGCAAACTTATGACTTAAATCAAAAGAATTTTCATCTGCAATCATTTCTTCATCGATAAATTGCTGAATTTTAGATTTAATATTTTCAAATTTTTCTGTTGAAATTGCCATGACTTCCCTTAAATGTATGTTTCTAAATATCTTGGTATAAAACTACGATTAAATGTTTCTAATGTAAAAGTATCATTTTCTTTCGTAAAAAGTGAAATAGAAGCATTTTTAATTTTAAAGTTTAACTGCATAATCTCTTCAGCTGAAAGTGAATGACATTCAGCGTATATTCCTGTAATTGTTCCTCCAGAAGACACAACCATAGTCTTTGAACCTTCTTTCATTATTTCAGCAACTTTACCTTTTGCAATCTTAACACGATTTTTAAAGCTTTCATAACTTTCAAAATTTTTATCTGAAAGATCTAGTTCTTCGTTAATCCATTGTTGAGCGATAATATTGAAATACTTTAAAAATGTTTTCTTTCTCTTCCAAAATGGAATTTCGCTCATTAACTCTTTAATATTCTTGTTTGTTTCTAGCATTTTAGGAATAAAATATTGAGCAATTTCCATTAATTGATTCTCAGCAAATTCATCAACAATTATCGGATTGCTTAAAGTTTGACCATAGCCTTTATTTATACCATTGAAAGTTTGAATATGCCTTTTCATTGGACCTACAACTACATTGTCAAAAACTAAATTTCTTTTATTTAATTTTTTACCCAACGAAATGGATTGCTTGATACCCTTTTCGCTTAAGTTATCATAATTTTTTTCACCAAATGATGCTTGTCCGTGACGGATTAGATATAGTTCTGAAATATTCCCCTCCTAAACTTATTCGTAAATCAAAAAAACTTGCTCTGCTATACAAGCAGGTTTACTACTATCTTTTAACTCAACAGTTACTTCTACTGTTAACTTGGCTCCATTTTTGATTTCTTTAAAATCTTTTAACAAGACTCTTCCTCTTACAAAGCTATTTACCGGCACAGGAGCAGTGAATCTTACACGATTTAAGCCATAATTTACACCCATTTTCGCTGATTTAATCGAATAGGTTTCTTCTAAAAATTTTGGAAGCAAAGACAATACAAGAAATCCGTGTGCAATTGTGGTTTTGAAAGGTGAAAACATTTTTGCTTTTATAGGAGCCGTGTGAATCCATTGTTGATCACCTGTAACTTTACCAAATTCAGAAATTTGTTTTTGAGAAATTTTTTGCCATTCGCTCAATCCAAGCTCTTCACCAACTAAAGTTTTAGCTTCTGCTAGATTGTTCAAAATCTTCATCTTAAAAAATTAACTTTTTGAGCGATATCATACAATATTAAACTTTTTGAAATAAAATTTCATCCAAGCATAAGAGATTATAGCAGCGATCAAAATTGCAAACACTTGTGAGTACCACACCCATTCTAAGGGCTTGCCAATGTAATAAAAATAATATGATAAAGGAGCAGTCAATATAAGAACTCGAGTAGTTGTTGTAATTAACAGTGGGACTCCTTGACCGAGAGCTTGGCAAACTCTAGAGCAAATAACGCTTATTCCAACAGCTGGATAAGCCAGAATAATGACTTTTAAATAGGTTACTCCAATATCAACAACCATCAAATTAGAACTAAAGATAGGTAAGATATTTTTTGCTAGCATAAAGAAAAGAATTACACTTATTGTTGTAATTATTACTGCTCTGTTTATACCATAATAAACGACCGATAAAAGCTTTTTGTACTCTTTTGCTCCATAGAACATTCCAACAATTGTCGTCAAGCTGATTGCTATTCCTAGAATTGGCATAAATAATAACATATCAAGCCTAGAAACAATTTGATATGCTGCAACTGCCTCTGTGGAATAATTAACAAGAATCTTATTCATCACAACCTGTCCAAATGAAATAATAAGCATTGATAAAGACGAAGGAATTCCAATTTGGAAGATTTTTGAAATAATATAATTATCTAATGAAAGATTTCTGATATTAAATGATATATAAGTGGATTTTTTTATAAAGATGATAAACAAGTATGATACAACCATTGCTATTTGACTTATTATGGTAGCAAATGCTGCTCCTCGAACACCATAATCAAATGTAAAAATAAGTATTGGGTCCAAGATAAGGTTTAAAACGGTTCCAATTAAACCTATGATCATAGGAATTTTTGTTTCACCCTCTCCAGCAAGAATGGCTCTAAAAAACATAGAAAATATGACTAATCCCAAGCCAAATGTTAAAATACGTAAATAAGAATACGCAATAGATAAAATTTCTCCTTCAGCCCCCAGGATTGATAGCAATCTCTCTCCATAAATTACTCCTAGAACTGTCAAAAATATGGTACTTAAAAAACCAATTAAAATAGTTTGGGAAGCTGTTTTTTCGGCATTTTCTTTATCTTTTTGTCCAATATATTGAGCTATAGTAGCAGTTGTACCTGTACCTATCCCTACACCAAGACCTATAATAATAAAGAATAGTGGACTTACGAATGCAACAGCAGTAACCTCGTCAGCGCCCAGCCATCCAATAAACATTATATCAACTACATTAAAAAGAGTTTGGACCATCATTCCTGCAATAATAGGCATGGCCATTTTCCACATAGATTTATAAGGATTTGCTATAAATGCATCTAATCGAGATTCTTTTTGCATTTATGTTTCAAAAAGATATAAATACTCTTTATATCCTTTTTCTTCCATTTCTTTGACAGGAACAAATTGTAGAGCAGCAGAATTAATACAGTATCTTANNCCAGTAGGATTTGGTCCGTCATTAAAAACATGACCAAGNTGAGAATCGCCTTCCTTGCTTTTTACCTCAGTTCTTGGCAGAATTAATTCGTAATCTTGTTCAAAAGTGACATTTTTCTTCTCAATTGGTTTATAAAAAGAAGGCCAACCTGAATTAGAATCATATTTATGCACTGAAGCAAAAAGCGCTTCTCCTGAAACAATATCAACATAAATACCTGGCTCTTTGTGATCCCAATATTCATTATCAAATGCTGGTTCTGTTCCACATGCTTGAGTAACATAATATTGCATATCCGTTAACTTAGATTTTTTCTCTTCCATCGCTTCTTCCGTCGTCTGTGCATTAATGCTTAAACACATTACTGCAATTATTGTATATTTTTTTATTTTTTTCATAGAAAACTAAGTTAATACTAGTCTAGATTTTTTGTTTGGTTTTTTTCATTTATAGTTATACCTTGAAAATAATTGACATCTTCGTGTCCATTGACACGAAGAGAACTAACTGATAATAAATAAAAAGAGGTATAAATAATGAAACTTAATAAACAAAGTTTTCAATTTATGTTTGTTTTCCTTTTTTCTACTGTAACGCTTTTTGCGCAGAATGTTACCGGAACCGTAAGCGGTGAAGATGGTAATGCTCTTGCTGGTGCAAACATTACTGTAGAAGGAACTGAAACAGGTGCTTCATCTAATGTTGATGGATCATTTAATATTTCAGGCTTAAGCGATGGAACATATACAGTTACAGCATCATACATAGGCTATGAAGATGCAAGCGCTGTTGTTACCATTAGTGGTGGACAAGCTGCAAATGCAAATTTAACACTTGATAAGAGTAATTTATTACTTGATCAAGTTGTTGTTTCTGCATCGTTTAAAAAAGAATTAGTTGTTGATTCACCTGCAAGTGTTGAAGTATTTAGTGGTGATGAGCTAACTGCTCGTGGTGCTGCTTCAGTAGTAGATGTATTAGCTAATAAAGCTGGTGTTGAAACAATGAAAATGGGTATTGAATCATCAAACATGACTGTTCGTGGATTTAATAGTGTTTTCTCGGGAGCAATCCATGCTGTTGTAGATAACCGTTGGACAAGAGCTCCTGTGGTAAATGCACAACTTCTACAATTTTTCGCACCTGATGATTCAGAAGTTGACAGACTAGAACTAGTAAGAGGTCCTGCAACACCAATGTATGGTCCTGATACTCAGCAAGGTGTAATAGCAATCTACACCAAGTCTCCATTCAATCAAGGTAATAGAGTTTCTATCACCGCTGGTAATAGAGATTACATGAAACTATATGCTCGTACAGCATTTCAGCTTGGACCTAGAGTTGCTACAAGATTAAGTGTAAAACATACCACTTTTAATGATTGGGAAAGTAACATGCCATTAACAGCCGATGAAGCTGCTGCTGCTGGTCATACTTACTTTGAGCCTGCTAAAATTAGAAGAGGTCTTCAAACAACTACTTACCCATTTGTTGATTTTAATACTACATATGGTGATCCAGTTGGTGGAGTAGCTAATATCGCTAGAGATGGATTTAGCCCAGAAGCTACAGTTATTGATTTGAACACAGAATTTCGTGTAGATCTTAAATCCACATTAAAAATCAATGCTAGAATGGCTAATATTTCAGCTATTGAAATGTCAGGCGTTGGAAGACAGTTTGCGGATGACGCTGACTTAAGTCAATTCCAAATTTCTTATTCCAGACAAGATTTTCTAGGTGGAGATTTATTTTTAAACTTTTTTACTAATAAAAATAAACAAGAAACCACTTATAATGTATCAACTGGTTTAATTGTTTATGATACATCATCAAACAGGGCATTCCAGATACAACATAATATTCCATTGAAAAATGATCAATCTGTTGTTTGGGGTATTGACGTTCTTGATAGAACTCCTGAAACGGCCGGTACTATTAATGGTCAACATGAAGATATTGATGATTTCACTAACGTAGGCGCCTATTATTCTTATGAGAAAAAATGGGGCGATTCGTTAAAATTTATTGGAACAGGAAGAGTTGATAATAGCAACTTTACAAGAGACATTGGAGAAGGAACATTATTTGCTCCTAAAATGGCTCTAGTTTGGTCGCCAAAAGATGTTAGAGGAAATTTCCGTTTAACATATGGTCAAAATATTGACTTGCCTGGAAACTTCACAAAAAATCTTGATATTGGTGTATCAAGAGACTTTGTATACGGTAGTCTAGGTATTAATTTCCAAGATCCAGCCTTTGGTGGATTACCATTCAACCCTGATTTTCAGGTTAAAGCAATGGGATCATCTACAGTAGGATATACCTATGATAGAGATGCAAACGGATTACAAACTTTCCGTTCAAATTGGTCTCCAGCCTTAAGTGCTGATGTAAACACAAACTATGCAATGGGTAATAGCACAGTAAATGCTGCTGCTCATGGTGTATTTGCGCCAATATTTACTGGTCAATTCTTACAAAGCGACGCTGGTACTGCTTACTTAGGAGCGGTTGGTGCAGGAATTGGAGCGAATATGGGTGCTGGTCTAGCCGCTGGTCTTTCTTTAGCTCAAATGGGCTTTAATGAGACAGTACAAGCAGTATTTAATCAAACTGTAGCTGATACAGGTGATGCAACTGCTGCTGTAACTGCTGCTGCTACAGCTGCTGCTGGAATGGGAGCACAAGACCTCATGACATTAGCTGGTACTGTATTACCATCATCATATAGTAATATTGTACTAGAT
>NYWX01000004.1 GCA_002685275.1 Gammaproteobacteria bacterium | reverse complement strand
CTTAATGTTGCGTCCTGGAGCAGATATAATTCGCAAACATGGCGGGCTACATGAATTTATAAATTGGAAGAGACCAATTTTGACGGATTCAGGCGGCTTCCAGGTTTTTTCACTTGCCTCAATTAGAAAATTATCTGAAAGTGGAGTTTGTTTTCAATCGCCCGTCAATGGCGATGAAGTTATTCTGACACCGGAAATATCAATGGAAGTTCAGCATGATTTAAATGCAGATATTACAATGATAT
This sequence comes from Gammaproteobacteria bacterium, assembly GCA_002685275.1. Next base: position 32,035 of record NYWX01000004.1, on the reverse strand, counting down.
TTGACGAGTGTACGCCATATCCAATATCAAAAATTAAAGCTCAAAAATCGATGCAGTTATCATTACGCTGGGCTAACCGCAGTAGAATTAGATTTGATGAGCTCAAAAAACACGAGCCCAATCGCGGTGATGCCTTATTTGGTATTATTCAGGGCGGTATGTACAACGATTTACGTCAAGAATCTTTAAAAGAATTAGAAAAGATTGGTTTTGATGGCTATGCTTTTGGCGGCTTAGCAGTTGGAGAATCTAAAGCCGAGCGACATGATGTTCTTTCATCTTTAATGCCTAATATGCCAGCTGATAAACCCAGATATTTAATGGGTGTAGGCACCCCAGTCGATATTGCAGAAGGCGTATTGCGTGGAATTGATATGTTTGATTGCGTAATTCCAACTCGCCATGCTCGAAATGGGCAGCTGTATACATCTAAAGGAAAAATTAATATTCGTCATGCAAAATATAAAGAAGAGACCTTACCACCAGATATAGATTGTTCTTGTTATACCTGTGCTAATTATTCTCTTTCTTATCTTCGGCATTTAGAAAAATGCGGGGAAATGCTTGGGTCACGTTTAGCAACAATCCATAATCTTCACTATTATCAAAATCTTATGAGAAAGATTCGTGATTCAATCATTGCTGGAAATTTACCTGAATTAGTTACAGAATTACGCAATATATATGGTGATTAATCTAGTTAATATTGTAATTTATCTATCTTATATCACCCTCTAGCCACCTTCTTATGCGATAATAATTAGATTATAATTCGATTCTTTATAACAAAAACTCCAATATAGAAGTAATAAATTATGGATTTCTTTATTCAAAGCGCTCATGCGCAAAGTTCAGCTTCTCAAAGTGGCTCCGGCAGCTTTATAATTATGATGGTATTAATGTTTGCCGTTTTTTATTTTTTATTAATACGCCCTCAACAGAAGAAACAAAAGGCACATTCAGCACTTGTAGACGGTTTAAGTGTTGGAGATGAAGTATTAACAGCCGGCGGAATTCTTGGAAAAATTGTTGGTGTAAGTGAACATTACGCTGTTGTTAATATTGGTAATGATAATGAGATTAAGGTTCAAAAATCCAGTGTCTCAATGGTAGTGCCAAAAGGTACATACGACGAAGCTTAAGTGAATAAATATTCTGCTTGGTTAAATCTCCTAGTCTTTATCATTTTGATTACAGGCTGCCTTTTTGCGTTGCCTAATATTTATGGAAGTGCCCCAGCTATCCAAATAGCTGATAAGAATTCGTCTGCTCTCAATGAAACCCAATTTGACGAATATAATAGCTTTGTAAAACAAATCAATATGATGCCTGAATCAGCCTATTTACAAAATGGCCGAGTCGTCATGCAATTTAAAGATGGCACCGATCTTGGCCCAATCAGTGAAGCTTTGTATGACCAATTTAATCAAACTTCAAATATTGCACAAACATTGGCGCCGAAGCTGCCAGCCTGGATACGTAAATTAGGTTTGGGTCCAATGAGTTTGGGTTTAGATTTGCGCGGAGGTGTCTATGTACTTCTGGAAGTCGATACAAAATCTGCAATCGATACTCGATTAACAATCTATCAGGATAATTTAATTGATAGTTTACGTGAAGCCGAGGGCCTTCATCGAGTCGAGCTTAATGATCAAATTATTCGAGTACGTTTGAATTCAAGTGCGAATCTCGAAGAAACGCGAGAAATTGTTAATCGTTTAGATCCTGATCTTGTGATTACCGATAGTGCAGACGCTAGATCGCTAATTGTTCGTATGAGTGATTCACAGATTAAAGCTAGAGAAGATTTTGCTGTTGATCAAAATATCACCACATTAAGAAATCGAGTTAATCAACTTGGAGTCGCTGAACCAATAGTTCAAAGGCAAGGCCTGGATCGTATTGTTGTTCAGCTTCCAGGTGTACAAGATCCAAATGAAATTAATAATATTTTGACAGCAACAGCAACTCTTGAATTTCGTATGGTGGATCAATCCGGAACAAGTCCAGGCTCAAGGCGTTATTTTGGACGTCCAGGTCAAAATTCACAAATGCTTAAACGCAAGATAATTGCATCTGGCGATCAAATTGTTGATGCATCAGCTGGTTCTAGTGAAGGGCGACCAATAGTGTCTATTTCTCTAGATTCTGCTGGCGGTGAAAGTATGCTTGAAACAACAATGAAAAATTTAGGCAAACCAATGTCTACTGTATTTATTGAAACCAGAAGAGAAGCCATCAGAAATGGCGAAAAAATAGAATATCGTGATATTAAAACAGAAGAAATCATAAGCACAGCAACCATTCAGGGAGTATTTAAGAATAGGTTTCAAATAACAGGGTTAAATCCAGCTGAAGCACGTGAACTTGCACTTTTACTTCGTGCTGGCGCACTTGCCGCGCCTGTTTTTAAGATTGACGAACGAACAATTGGTCCGAGTTTGGGACAAGACAATATAGATCGAGGATTTAATGCTATTAAAATCGGGTTCTTAGCGGTCGTCTTGTTTATGGTTATCTATTACAAAGTATTTGGATTAATTGCCAATATAGCTTTATTTTCTAATCTCATTTTTATTGTTGCGATGTTATCTCTATTGCAAGCATCTCTTACACTACCCGGCATTGCGGGCATTGTTCTTACAGTAGGAATGGCCGTTGATGCAAACGTTTTAATTTTTGAGCGAATCCGAGAAGAAATATCTATTGGAGAGTCACCTCAGGTAGCCATTCACTCTGGTTATGAAAAAGCTTTTTCATCTATTGCAGATGCAAATATAACGACACTTATTGCTGCAATTGTTTTATTTGGTCTCGGGACTGGACCTATCAAAGGTTTTGCTATTACTTTAATGCTAGGAATTATTACCTCTATGTTTACCTCAATAGTAGGTACTAGGGCTTTAGTAAATTTAATTTTTGGTGGCCGAAAATTGAAATCGATTCCAATTTAGGTAATTAAGATATGAGATTAATTAAAGAAAAAACTAATATTAACTTTCTTGGATCAACACGTAGAAAATTTGCTTTAGGGTTGTCTGCAGTTTTAGTTATTGCTTCACTTGTATCACTCACGACTCGTGGCCTTGAATTTGGTATTGATTTTACAGGTGGAGTATTACTTGAAGTTGGCTATGAAGAATCGGCAGATTTAGTAAAGATTCGCGATGATCTTGAGTATGCAGGTTATATAAATGCGCAAGTACAACGTTTTGGTTCTGAAGAGGTTGTATTAGTCCGATTACCACCTCAAGAGGGCGACGCGAATCAGATTCGCAGTAACTTACAGCTTGTTTTAAATGCAGGCGAACAAAGTACAGTGTTACGCCGTGTTGAATTTGTGAGTCCTCAAGTTGGTAGTGAGTTAGCAGAGAGTGGTGCATTAGCTATGGTGATTGCACTGATGTTAATTTTTGTTTACGTGATGATTCGTTTCCAGTGGAAATTTTCAGCTGGCGCTGTTGTGGCCTTAATACATGACGCAATTTTAACTATTGGGTTCTTTTCAATCTTTGGACTGCCTTTTGATCTAACAGTAGTCGCGGCTGTTCTTGCAGTTATTGGTTATTCATTAAACGATACAGTTGTAGCCTTTGATAGAATTCGTGAAAATTTCTTCTCTCTTCGAGGCGCGGAAGCAGTAGACTCAATGAATACGTCAATCAACGAAATGCTAGCTCGCACTATTATCACTGGTTTAACGACCCTGCTTGTTTTAATTGCACTATTATTGCTTGGCGGTGAATCTATAGCCCCATTTTCAATTGCATTAATAGTGGGAATAATTGTTGGAACTTATTCATCGATTTACACCGCAAGCGCAACTGCGCTAGCCTTGAATGTTAATGCACAAGATCTTATTGAACCAATTAAAGATGAATCTTTATTGGATGATTTACCTTAATCTTTATAAAAGTGCTTTAATTTCTTTTGCACATAATTTTGCAAGGCTTCGATAAACTCTTGGCGTTCCTGCAAGGACATGACCAGTCTCTAAATGATCCTCACTGCCATCTAATCCGCTCACTATACCGCCAGCCTCTCTTATAATAAGTGTTCCAGCGGCTAGATCCCAAGGGGCTAATCCAGTCTCCCAAAATCCATCAAGCCTTCCTGACGCAACGTAACACAAATCAAGAGAAGCAGCCCCAGGCCGACGAATGCCAGATGTATTTTTTGCGATCTTGCTAAGCATTGATAGATATGGCTGCATATCTTCATTAGCATCACGAAATGGTATACCAGTCCCAATTAATGAACCTTGGATATCCTTAACACCACTTACTCTAATTTTATGTCCATCAAGTTGCGCTCCTTGACCGCGAGATGCTGTAAATAACTCTTCTCTCATTGGATCATAAACTACAGCATGCTCAAGTCGCCCATTGATTTGCAATCCTATAGAAACAGCGAAAATAGGAAAACCATGAAGATAATTTGTAGTTCCATCAAGTGGATCAATAATCCATACATGATCAGATTGACCTTGAATTCCTGATTCTTCAGCATGAATTGCATGGTCAGGGTAGTGCTTATGAATTACTTCTATAATTGCTTTTTCAGCAGCTAAATCAGCCGAACTGACAAAATCATTATGACTTTTATTTTCAACAACTAGTTTTTCAAGTTTTTTGAAGTTTCTTCCTAATACAGCGCCTGCGCGTCGAGCGGCCATTACCGCTATATTGAGTAGTCCATGCATTTATAAATTCCATTTATTTTAAAGAACTTGGCAGTTTTATTAAGACTTTATTACCAGCTAAGGATGTCTGGGCGTTAGAATACCGGACTTTGAGTAAACTGTCTTAGATTATCACTGTAATGAATATACGTATTGTACTAGTAGGAACAACACATCCTGGCAATATTGGGGCGGTAGCGCGAGCTATGAAAAATATGGGATTAACAGATTTAGCTCTAGTTAACCCAAAATTTTTCCCCCATGAAGAAGCTACAGTGCGTGCATCAGGAGCCGATGATGTTCTTGATAGCGCTGCAACTTACTTCTCTCTGAATGAAGCTATATCTGATTGCAATTACGTTGTGGGTGCGAGTGCTAGATCTAGATCTCTTAGTTGGCCAAGCATGGTCCCTAGAGATTGTGCAGAGCGCATGATACTTGAAAGTAAAAAAGGTAGAGTTGCAGCTATATTTGGACCAGAAAATAATGGTTTGAATAACGACGATCTTGATCTTTGTCACACTCTAATAACTATCCCAACAAATCCAGATTTTAAATCTCTCAATTTGGCAATGGCCGTTCAAGTTTTGACATATGAATTAAGAATTGCCAGTAATATAGAAGTTAGTTCAGGTTTTGCAAGTAAAGTGCTTCCAGCAACTGCAGATGAAATGAAGCTTTTTTATGATCATCTTGAACAAACAATGATTGATGTGAAATTCTTAAATGATGATAACCCGCGTTTCTTGATGCGGCGCCTCCGAAGGCTATTTATACGTGCCCATCCAGATAAAAATGAAATTAATATTTTGCGCGGCTTTCTTGCAGCGATTAATCGGAAAAAAGAGCTTAAATAATGGCCTTAGATATTATCTATTTAGACTATGCAGCAACGACACCGATTCATCCAGATGTTGTCGCATGCATGCAGCAAGTACAAACTAATTCATACTTTAACCCAGCTTCAAATCATATTGCCGGACGCTTAAGCTCAGTTGTAATAGATAATGCTACAACAAAGCTTTCAAATATGTTTAATGCAAGTCAAGGTAAATTCCTCTGGACTTCAAGTGCCACAGAGTCGAATAATTTAGCTATATTAGGCGCTGCAAAACAACGAGCTCATCGCGGTAAGCATTTAATTACGATGCGAACAGAACATAAAGCTGTAGTAGATGTGTTTAGTTTTTTAGAGAAACAAGGCTTTGAGGTAACCTGGCTTCAGCCAGATTCCACTGGCAAGCTTTCAGTCGATAATCTTAAAGATGCTTTAAGAGGTGACACCCAGCTTGTTTCGATTATGCATATTAATAATGAAATTGGAACTATCCAGGATATCAAAGGAATAGGTCTTTTATGCCGTGAAAAGAACATTACCTTTCATGTTGATGGCGCACAGGCTTCTGGAAAGATTGTTGTCGATTTATCATCTTTGCCCGTTGATTTATACTCAATCTCAGCGCATAAATTTTATGGTCCAAAAGGCATTGGAGCGCTATATGTTGCTAATAATGTTGTAATTAAGCCAATTATGTTTGGTGGTAATCAGCAACTTAGTGTACGGCCAGGCACTCTTCCTGTTGATTTAATCGCTGGACTCGGAGAAGCGGCATCAATTTCACAACAAAAAATAAAAGATGATTTAATACATCTACTGGCTTTAAAGAATCAATTAATTAAAGGCTTAAAAAAAGTTGATGGGTTGTATATTAATGGGCCTGAAGAAGGAGGTTATCCCGGTATTTTAAATGTTGGCGTTAAGGATGTGAACGGTGAAAGTTTATTGCATGCGCTAGAACCACTTTGTGTTGCGACAGGATCGGCATGTAATTCACAAAGCCAAGAACCATCATATGTTTTAAAATCAATTGGTAGAAGTGATTCTGAAGCACAAAGCTCAATTCGCTTTAGTTTTGGCCGTTTAACTACCTCATATGATATCGAAAAAGCAATATTTATTTATTGCCAAGCAGTAGAAAAATTACGCAGCTTATCGCCAGGTCAACATGTATGAGTATTGTGACTTACAACCAATGTGTTCGTGACTATTTTTCGAATCCAACGCATGCTGGTGATTTTTTAGACGGAGTAACTTCATATATAAATGACCAGGGTATTCGTATTAAGCTCTCTGCAAAGGTCTCTGACCAAACAGTAATTCAATTGTGTTTTCTTGCTTGGGGTTGCCCATATACAATTGCAGCAACAGAGTTTTTCTGTAAAACATATGAGGGCAGTGACATCCAAGATCTCGAACAATTTGAAATAACATCTATAATGCATGAACTTGCTGTACCCATTGAAAGAACCGGACGTATACTAGTATTAGAGGATGCAGTACATTCTTTAATTGCAGCAATAAATGATCGTGAATCTAAATGAATAGGATTTAAATGGCAATTTCTCTTACAAATTCGGCAGCAGAGCGTATCCGAACTTATTTGAATAAGCGCGAAAACTGTTTGGGTTTACGTTTGGGCGTAACCCTGACGGGGTGCTCTGGGTACTCTTATGTTATCAACTATGCTGAAGAAATTAGCGATTCTGACATAGTTTTTGAAGATAAAGACGTCAAGATAGTTGTTATATCCGATATTCTAAAACTGATTGATGGAACAGAGGTAGACTTTGTGAAAGATGGACTTAATGAATCTTTTAAATTTTATAATCCAAATATTTCTGGTGAATGCGGCTGTGGTGAGAGTTTTAATGTTTAAGTTTTTTTAATAGATTCAAAATTTGTTTAACCGATTTTTAAAAGCTAATAACTAAGCTTTTCATATTTAAATTAAAGGAGTGCTTCATGGCAATTGAGAAAACGCTTTCCATTATTAAACCCGATGGCGTGCAAAAAAATCTCATAGGAGAAATTTTTAGTAGATTTGAGAAATCCGGTCTTGAGATTATTGCTATACGTATGCTGCATCTAACCACCAAACAAGCAGAAGGTTTTTATGCTGTCCATAAAGAGCGACCATTTTTCAATGATTTAGTAAGTTATATGACATCAGGTCCAGTTGTGATTTCTGCTTTAAGTGGGGATAACGCAATCATCAAACATCGCGCTCTTATGGGTGCTACAAACCCAGCAGAAGCAGAAGATGGATCAATTCGCGCAGACTTCGCCGCTAGTATAGAAGAAAATATTTGTCACGGATCAGATGCGGTGGATACTGCTAGTATTGAGATTACTTATTTTTTCGGTGATGATGGCATTTGCTTGAGAACTCGCTGAGTAGCTAGATATGGCTGTTAGTGGAGAAAAAATAAATCTCTTAGGATTATCACAAGATGAACTTAAAGAATTCTTGGTTTTGAGATCAGAAAAATCATTTCATTCAAAACAAATCATGCAATGGATTTATCAACGAGATTGTGATGATTTTGAAGATATGACCGATCTTTCTAAATCGTTGCGCAATCAGCTAAAAAAAGATGCAGAAATTTTATCGCCATTGGTTCAAGCTAGATTTGATTCTATAGATGGATGTGTGAAGTGGTTATTTTCCAGTGGTTCAGGTCAAGCTGTTGAAACAGTGTTTATTCCCGAGGCAGGTCGAGGAACATTGTGTATTTCATCTCAAGTTGGCTGCGCTTTAGATTGTTCATTTTGTGCAACAGGTGCCCAAGGTTTTAATCGAAACTTATCAAGCGCTGAGATTATTGGGCAAGTAAGGCATGCAATGCGTGAGCTGCCTCGACGAAGTAATGGTGAGCCGGCTGTAACAAACGTAGTCTTTATGGGTATGGGTGAACCACTAGCTAATTACCGCAATGTATTATCAGCATTAAACATATTGGTATCAGATTATTCTTATGGACTTTCTCGCCGACGCGTAACAGTTAGTACTTCAGGAATAGTCCCACATATCGATAAATTAGCTAATGACTGCAATGTGTCTCTAGCGGTGTCTTTGCATGCCACCAATAATGATTTACGTGATCAAATAGTACCTATTAACAAAGTTCACCCAATTAATAGCCTTCTTGAAGCTTGTTGGCAGTATGCAAAAAAACGTTCGAGTAGATTCATTACTTTTGAATACGTCATGTTGCGTGGAATCAACGATTCAATTACACACGCAGATAAGCTGGTAAATCTTTTAAAAGACAAGCCTGCGAAAGTAAATTTAATCCCATTTAATCCATTTCCAGGAACTAAATTTAGTTGTTCATCAAAAGAAACGATACAACATTTTCAAAATAGACTACGCAAACTTGGTTTAATCGCTACTACACGTAAGACTCGCGGTGATGATATTGACGCTGCCTGTGGACAGCTTGCTGGTAAAGTCCATGATCGCGTCAAGAAACCTTTAGGAAGTAAAATAATCAAACAAAAAAAATATTCTATGAAAACAAGCAAAAATCCTGAGATGAGGTCTTTGTAGAAAAATTTTAAAATTGGGTTGTGAGTAATGAGTGACAATAAAGAAAAATTTTTTAAAAAAAATATTCTTGTTGATTCAAAGAGTAACGATGATAAGCTAATTAATGAAATGGCAGGTGAGTTGCTGGCAAAGACTCGATGCGAATTAAACATTTCTTTAGACGATATTTCTAAAGAATTAAATTTAGATATTGGTAAAGTGATTGCCTTGGAAAAGAATGATTTTGATTCTTTAGGCGCACCTGTTTTTGCCAAAGGGCATCTTAAGAAATATGCAAAATTTGTAAAAGCTGATGAAGCTCAAGTTATTGCTGATTATTGTCAGCTAAATCAAGAAAAAGAAATACAACCTTTTATAACTCCAAAGAAAAGAATATATCAGAGCACTTCTTTTAATTCTTTATATGCTGGAATAGCAGTAATTTTTGTTTTGACGTTAACGTATCTTTTTTTTGCTTATAGCAGCACTGATTCTGAACAACCAGTGATTAAAGAGATAAAACCACTTTCTAATTTCGAAGAGTTGAACACAAAGATTATTCCAAACATAGAGATTTTTGAAGAAAAGGAAGAAGCCACTAAAAATAACCAAGAAATTTTAATTTTCCCAGATCAAGTTCCAGAAATTGAAAAAATTACTGAGATACCTGAAACACAGTTAAGTATTATTTATACTGGGGATTGTTGGACAGAAATTTCAGATGCCGATGGCAACCGTCTTTTTTTTGATCTTGCAAGGTCTGGCAATATAGTTGAACTTTCTGGAAATGCACCGTTTAACATTTTACTTGGTGATGTAGCTAATGCAGCTCTTTCAGTCAACGGAAAACCATTTGATATTCGAGAATTAGATAAACGAGGTAAAACTGCAAGATTAACAATATTAGGCCTATGACAATTAAATTAAAAAATATACGCGGCATGAATGATATTTTGCCCAACATTTCCGATACCTTTAGATATATCGAGTCTACTATTCAAGAAATAGTTTCATCTTATGGTTACTCGGAAATAAAGCTACCTTTACTAGAGCAAACTGATTTGTTTAAGCGCTCAATAGGCGAAGTAACAGATATTGTTGAAAAAGAAATGTATACCTTTCTTGATAGAAATGGCGAGAGTCTGACATTACGGCCTGAGGCCACTGCAGGAATAGTTCGTGCTGGAATAACTAACGGGCTTCTTCATAATCAGAAGCAGAAACTATGGACTTCTGGTCCTATGTTTCGTTATGAAAAACCACAACAAGGTAGGTATAGACAATTTCATCAATTTGATGTCGAGGTTTTAGGTCATGAAGGTCCTGATGTTGACGCAGAGCTAATAATAATGAGTGCTCGTATCTGGCAAAAGTTAGGAATATCGCGATTAAAGCTTGAGATAAATTCATTAGGTATTCCTGAAGCACGAGCTTCCTATAGAAAGGCCTTAATGAAATATTTCACAAGTGTGAAAAATCATTTGGATGAGGATAGCATTCGAAGACTTGAGCAAAACCCGTTAAGAATCCTTGATAGTAAAAATTCTGAAATGCAGGAAATAATTTCAAAAGCTCCTGTAGTTTTAGATTATTTAGATGAGGAATCAACAATACATTTTAACAAGCTTAAAACATTATTAGATGTAGCAGGCGTAGAATACACGGTAAATCCTCGCTTAGTGCGTGGTCTTGATTATTATTCTAGAACAGTATTTGAATGGGTAACCGATGCGCTTGGTTCTCAAGGAGCTATTTGTTCTGGGGGGCGATATGATGGTCTTGTCAAGAGGTTGGGTGGCCGAGATACTGCTGCAATTGGTTGGGCAATAGGCATGGAACGATTAGTTGCTCTTTTTGATGAAAGTAGTGGTGAATTGCCTCCCTCTGATGTCCATGTTTACATAGTTTCATCGGGGCAAGGTACCTTGGAAAAAGCTTTTGAATTAGCTGAAAATATTCGAAACGATATTGCTGGAATAAAAGTAGTGATGAATTTAGGCGGAGGAAGCTTAAAATCACAAATGAAGCGCGCCCATAAAAGTGGTGCAAAATTTACATTGATTTTAGGAGAGCAAGAGCTCATTGAGGGTATTATTGGATTAAAACCAATGTACGATCATGACGAGCAAATCAATGTAGATTTAAAAGAGTTAACAAAAACTTTAGAATCAAAATTAAATTAAAAGGAAAGTTTTGTGGAAGACTTATCTGAGAAAGAGCAACTTGATCAAATGAGGTTTTGGTGGTCCAAATATGGGTCATATGTTCTTGCAGGTATTGTTATGGGAGCTAGCTTGCTCTTTGGTATTAACTATTACCAGAATGAAACTTTACAGTCTCAACTTGATGCTTCTACATCTTATGAAAAACTCATTAAACAGGTCTCAGATAACAAATTAGAGGAGGCTCAATTAACTACAATTGAAATAGAAACCTTACATGAGAGTACAATTTATGTTGCGCAAGCACATCTTACAATGGCTCGTTTCTACATGGATCAGAATCGCGATGAAGATGCAGCGAACTCACTTCGCAGCATTATAAAAGGTAATACCAACGAACAGATAAAGGATATTGCTAGAATACGCTTGGCGCGAATATATTTACATCAAGAAAAACCTGAGGAAGTCATAAGTCTTCTATCAAATCATGATAGAAATTCATTTTCTGCAGTATATGATGAGGCTCTCGGGGATGCCTATACAATGCAAGGAAAGATTAGTGATGCTAAAAATTTATATCTAAAAGTTTTAATGAACCCCTTGTCGCAAGACACTGTGGATTCAGATTTTGTAAGATGGAAAGAACTAGATCTGTCTTACCCTGATTCCAGAGCTGAAGAAACAAATAAGACAACAACTGAAATTAAAGATAATGATAATAATGCTGAATTTGAGGATTCTAAGTGATTAGATTTAGCCGTTTAGTGGGCCCAGTTTCATTGCTAATGGCAATTACATTATTGCCTGCCTGCAGTATTTTTAAATCCAAAGAAGATGAAGATCTTCAGCCATTAGAATTAACTAATTTTGAATCTTCTGTAAAAATTAAAAGGCTCTGGAATACTAAGATTGGAGATTCCTCTGATCAACTTCTACTTGGTCTGAGCCCAGTTGGAGATGGTAATCTTATATATGCCGCTGCTTCAGATGGCGTAGTTTTATCAATTAACCCAGAAACTGGCGAAAATCGCTGGAAAGTAGAACTTGAAGTAAATCTTTCAGCAGGCCCAGGAGTCGGTGAAGGTTTCATAGCAGTTACTTCAAAAGAAGGTGATGTGATTCTTCTTAATGCTTCAACAGGTGAGGAGCAGTGGCGAAGATCTGTCAGTGGTGAAGTTTTAGCGCGACCGCTGGTTGATGATAATATGGTCATAATCCAAACAATTGATAACCGCATTATTGCGCTGGCAAGAGTTGATGGACGACAACGTTGGGAGCTTGAGCAAACAATGCCATTGCTATCAATGCGTGGATCAACATCTCCTTTAATTGTTGGCCCTCTAATTATTACTGGTTTTGATAATGGCCGATTAGCTGGTATTGACAAGGAAACTGGTGATATTAAGTGGGACTCAATGTTATCAATGTCATCAGGTCGCTCAGATCTAGATCGACTGTCTGACATTGATGGCGCTATTTCATTAGTCGGCCAAGATATTTACGCAGCTGGCTATCAAGGCCGCCTTTCTGCAATTGCTGCGGAATCAGGTCAAGTTTTGTGGTCACGCGAAATTTCGTCATATGTCGGCGTTGCATCAGATTGGAGCAGTGTTTATACCATTCGTGATGATGGTGAGATTATTGCTTTAAGACGAAATAACGGTATCGAGATATGGAGAAATGATAAATTCTTACGTCGAAAATTAACTTTACCAGCACCGTTTAATTCGACAGTTGTTGTGGGTGATTTTGAAGGGTACTTGCATTTTTTAAGCGTAATAAATGGAAACCAGCTAGCTCGAGTTCGTTTTGGCCGCGGCGCAATTACAAGTCAGCCATTAGTTATGGGAAATAGACTCTTTATTCAGAGCGATAATGGAAATATCGGTGCTTTTGAGATTGTAAAAAATAATTCAACTCAAAACTCCACAGATATTCCAAAAAAACTTAACGATTCTGATAAATCTTCAACCGAAGATAGTTTTTAATCATCAACATTGACGGTGTCTAATTATGCTTCCTGTCATTGCCCTTGTCGGCCGACCAAACGTTGGTAAATCAACATTATTTAATAAATTGACGCGCTCACGTGACGCCCTTGTTGCTGACTTTCCAGGACTTACCCGCGATCGAATTTATGGTTTTGGAAAGTTAGGTCATATTCCTTATATAGTCATTGATACCGGAGGAATCGCTGGGGGAGAGCAGGGTATTGATGAAGCTATGGCGGAACAGACCAAAATTGCCCTTCAGGAAGCTGATATCGCAATTGTTATGGTTGATGGTAGAAGTGGTCTTACAAGTGCAGATGAATATGTAGCTAACCTCTCACGTAGACATGCAAAACAAACCTGGTTAGTTGTTAATAAAACAGAAGGCCTTGATGCTTCAATTGCTAATAGTGAATTTCATGCTCTTGGTTTAGGGCAACCAAGTGCTATTTCAGCTACTCATGGCGATCATATTGGTAAGCTTATGGAAAGCATCCTTAGTTCTTTAGAGTCCAAGGGTGATCTGAATTTTTCTCATGAGGAAATAGAAAAAGAAAATTTTGAAGAATCACTTGAAGAGGTAGACGAAAATCAAGCACTAAAAATTGCAGTTATCGGCCGCCCAAATGTTGGTAAATCTACATTAATTAATCGTCTTATCGGCGAAGATCGTTTGGTTGTATTTGATGAGCCTGGAACCACCCGTGATAGTGTTTCTGTAGAGTTTGAGCGTAATGAAAAAAAATATATTTTAACCGATACTGCTGGGATTCGTCGTAAAGCACGCGTAAATGAAGCAATTGAAAAATTTAGTATTATCAAAGCACTCCAAGCAATAGAAAAAGCAGATGTTGTAATTTCAGTTTTGGATGCACATGAGGGTGTGACTGAGCAAGATGTGAGCTTACTTGGACTTGTGGTCGAACGTGGACGCGCCCTCGTTGTTACAGTTAACAAGTGGGATGGAATTTCTTCTGATTCTCGAAAGAAGGTTCGAGATGATCTTGAAAGAAGATTACCTTTTTTGGAGTTTGCAGATCGAATAATGATATCGGCGTTACACGGAACAGCGGTTGGTGATTTATTGCCAATTGTTAGGCGTGCTTATACCGCAGCAATGAGAGGAATGTCTACGACAGAACTCTCACAGGAGTTGAAAAGTGCAGTTATAGCGCATCCGACTCCCTTGGTAAGAGGGCGTCGAATTAAACTTCGTTATGCTCATCAAGGCGGACGAAATCCTCCTATAATAGTTATACATGGAAATCAGACAGATTATTTGCCGGAGTCATATAGACGATATTTGGTAAATAGATTTAGAAAAGTTTTTAAACTTAAGGGAACACCAGTACGATTAGTTTTTAAAAAGAGTAAGAATCCTTACTCGGGACGACGAAATAAATTGACACCACGACAGCAACGTAAACGAGAGCGTCTTATAAAAAAGGATAGAAAACGATGACTGCACTTAAATCTTTCAAGATTAACGGTAATTTCCGTATGCATCGTGCGGGCCATCTAAAATCGCCAACTATAGCTTATGAGACATGGGGAAAATTAAATGCAGCAAAAAATAACGCTATTTTAATTTTTAGCGGTCTTTCTCCTTCGGCGCACGCAGCTTCCTCAAAAAACGATACGTCTACAGGCTGGTGGGAGGATATGATTGGCTCAAACCTCCCTCTTGATGTTGATAAATACTTTATTATTTCAGTGAATTCACTGGGAAGCTGTTTTGGATCCACAGGACCTGCATCAATTGACCCAGATACAGGCGATCGCTATCGATTAAACTTTCCTTCGTTAACAATTGAAGATATTGCTGAATCGGCGCATCTATTAATTCAGGATTTAGGTATTAAAAGCCTACATACAGTCATCGGTTGTTCTATGGGTGGTATGAGTGGACTTGCTTATTGTGTACGTCATCCAAGCGCTATGAATCGTTTTATTTCTATATCATCCGCAACAAGGGCCTTACCATTTTCAATTGCGGTTCGATCATTACAGCGTGAAATGATTCGTTCAGATCCAAAATGGCTTAAAGGCGATTATGAAATAGGAGATCCACCTATTGGTGGGCAAAAGTTAGCAAGAAAATTAGGAATGATTACTTATCGTTCAGCAGAAGAATGGAAAAAAAGATTTGGACGTGAGCGATTTACCGATCATTCACAAACTAAAGAGTTCTTTAACACAGGATTTTCTATTGAATCTTATCTTGAAAATCATGCTAACGCATTTAGTGGCTCCTTTGATCCTAATTGTTATCTTTATTTATCATATGCATCTGACTTATTTGATCTTGCAGAATACGGTGGATCATTGATGGCTGGGTTTAAAAAGCTTCGATTAAAGCAAGCTTTAGTCATAGGTGTTAACACGGATATATTATTTCCAATTGAGCAACAAAGAGAACTAGCGGAGGGTATATCGAGTGTATGTGATGATACTCGTTTAGTGGAGCTGAATTGCAATCGTGGTCATGATTCTTTTCTAGTTGATATGGATGCGTTTCGTCCTGTAATTTATGATTTTTTTAAATCTTGAGCTTGATCTAAAGTTAATTGATGATTTTAAAAATAATAGATGAAATTAATTTAAAAATTATTTATAAAAATTTCTGGGTCAACCGCTGTTCCATTTAAATATGTTCCAAAATGTAAGTGAGGACCTGTTACACGTCCAGTGGCACCCACCAGACCAATAGTATCATTCGAAGAAACTTCATCACCCTTACTGACATTAATCTTACTTAGATGACAGTACATTGTTATAAACCCTTGTCCATGGTCGATAATTATTGTTTTTCCATTGAAGAAATAATCTCCAGTTGCAGTAACAATGCCATCTCGAGGGGCAGTGATGATTGATCCAGTTTTCGCTGCAATATCCATACCGGAATGAGGTGAACGCGGTTGATCATTAAAAAAGCGTCTTAGACCAAAACTTGAACTTCGAGGACCAGTAACTGGAATTGCTAATGAAAGTCCATCAAGATTTATCTTGCGAAAATTATTTAGAGCAGCATTGATGATTTTTCGTTCACTATAAATACGATCTAATTGTTTTTTTTCTGGATTCACTTGAGATTTATTTTCAATTTTTAATCGTTGCTCTTTGTATTTGTGATTTCCAATTGAGATTACTTTTTCCATTCCTTCAATATTTATTTTGATTTTGTTTTTTACGTTTAAAGGAATACCCACAATAGCTAGCAAGCGCTCCTCTTGACGGATAATGGCCACTGGCTTCTTTTGAAATGTTATTACCGGTAAGGAGGGGTTTATTGAGTCAACTTCAATAATAGCGATACCACCGGGTCGAAGTGACTCCTCAACAGCATTAACCGGTTTTACAAGGAAGAGTAATAAAATATATAAAAAAAATTTATTATTCATTTTTAATAATTTCTTTTATCTTAGCAATGAGTTCTCCCTCAGATAATTGCACTCGAATATTATCTCCATCTTCAGCTTCTGAGGATTTGTGCAGAATTTTATTGGTTTCATTATCTTTGACGATAGCATATCCACGATCAAGTGTTGCAAGTGGACTTACAGAATTAAGTGATGTTTTGAGTAAATCAAGTTTATGATTTTTACTGGATAAGGAATCTTTAATTGTTATAACCAATCTTTGTTTATGTCGATAAAAATTTAAGATTGATTGTTGTAAAGTTGATTTAGGTGAAAGTGATATTAATTTACTCTTTATCATTTGAAGTGAATTTTCTTGCTTAAGTAAGAGCTGTTGAATAACAGAATTAAGTCTATTATTTTTCTCAAGAAGATTTTGAAATTGTTGTTTTAATTTTACGGTTGGATTATTAGAAATTAAACGACGACTCAACCAATCAATTTCTTGTGTCTTCTCATCTAAAGTACGTTGCCCAATTCTTCTTATACGTTCTTTGATCTCAGAAAATTGAATCAACCAATCTTCAAAGTTAGGGACAACTAATTCTGCAGCTACAGATGGTGTTGGTGCTCGAATGTCAGCCACAAAGTCAGCAATTGTAAAGTCAGTTTCATGCCCTACAGCACTGATAATGGGAAGGTTACATTCTGATATGGCACGGGCTAGCATTTCATCATTAAAAGCCCATAGATCCTCAATTGATCCTCCTCCACGACATAAAATTAATACATCACAATCTTTTCTTCTATCAGCAGCAGATAATGCTTTTATTAACTCAGTTGGTGCCGCGTCCCCTTGTACAGCTGCTGGATAGATAGTGATCGGTATTGCTGGGAATCGACGTTTCAATATACTTAAAACATCTCGGATTGCAGCCCCACTGGGGGAGGTTACAATACCAATGTGGCCCGGTAATTTGGGTATAACTTTCTTTCTATCTTCATCAAATAGACCTTCATTAGTTAACTTTAGTTTAAGCGCATCAAAGCGACGCTTCAGGATACCTTCACCGGCAGGCTCCATTTCTTCTATTATTAATTGATAGTTTCCACGGGCTTCATATAAGCTCACTCGGCCAAAAGCTAAAACTCGGTCACCATTTTTATAGCTGGTTTTTTGGATTCCGTGGCGGGAACGAAACCAAGCAGCACTAACTTGCGCGCTATCATCTTTTAAACTTAGATAAATATGGCCAGATGCAGGCTTGGATAGATTTGATATTTCACCCTCCACCCAAAGTCTTGTTATTCCCTGTTCAATGAGTGTTTTAACGCGTCGATTGAGTTGACTGATAGAAATTACTGTATTTACCGGTGTTTTTGCTTGCATCTCTATAGTATATAGCACCGACTGACGTTTACCTGCATTTCTGACCAGCGTACAATAAGTGTAAGTATTTTATAAAAAGATGTGAATCTCATGCGAATAGCTCTCGAAGCCCTGACATTTGACGACGTTCTTCTTCAGCCTGGATATTCAGAGGTGTTACCTCGGGAAGTTGACTTAAGTACATCATTAACACGTCAAATTTCTCTCAATATACCTCTCATATCAGCAGCAATGGACACTGTTACAGAATCTAGGCTTGCAATCGCACTCGCGCAAGAAGGTGGAATTGGCATAATACATAAGAATATGTCAATAAAAGATCATGCTGATCAAGTTTTAAAAGTCAAAAAGTTTGAATCAGGTATGGTCAGAAAACCAATCACTGTTACGCCGATAATGACAATACGTGAAGTTATCGAATTAACTCGCTCAATGGGTATTTCCGGCGTGCCAGTTGTAGACGGTAAAAAAACCGTTGGCATTGTGACCCATCGCGATCTTCGGTTTGAGACAAAACTTGATGCTCCTGTATCGGCTGTAATGACTCCAAAGGAACGTTTGGTAACAGTTAACGAGGGTGCAGATGATGAAGAAGTTTTATCGCTACTTCATAAGCATCGTATAGAAAAAGTTCTGGTTGTCGATAATAATTTTGAATTACGCGGCATGATCACCGCAAAAGATTTTCAGAAAGCTGAAGATTTTCCTATGGCGTGCAAGGATGATAGCGGTGCCTTGCGAGTTGGCGCGGCTGTTGGAACTTCACAAGATACTGATGATCGAGTTGATGCTTTAGTGGAAGCAGGCGTTGATTTAATTGCTGTTGATACTTCTCATGGCCACTCAAAAGGAGTGCTTGATCGAATATCTCGCATAAAGTCAGCCCACCCAAATTTACAAGTTCTTGGCGGCAATATTGTTACAGCCGAAGCTGCGCTTGCTTTAGTTGAGGCCGGTGCCGATGGTGTAAAAGTGGGTATTGGCCCCGGCTCTATTTGTACAACACGCGTTATAGCAGGTGTAGGTGTACCGCAAATTTCAGCAGTTTCAGAAGTTGCTAATGCACTTAAGAAGTCTGGAGTGCCATTAATTGCAGACGGTGGAATACGATACTCTGGTGATATAGCAAAGGCCTTGGTTGCTGGAGCTCATTGCGCAATGATTGGCAGTATGTTCGCTGGTACTGAAGAGTCTCCAGGTGAGGTTGAACTGTACCAAGGTCGTTCTTACAAAGCATACAGAGGCATGGGATCAGTCGGTGCAATGGGTAGGTCGCACGGTTCATCGGATCGTTATTTTCAGGATGCAACTGAAGAATTAGAGAAATTAGTTCCAGAGGGCATTGAAGGGCGCGTTCCTTATAAAGGTGCATTTTCAGCCATTGTTCACCAGCTTATCGGTGGAATTCGGGCAGCTATGGGCTATACCGGAAGCGCAAGCATTAATGAAATGCGTACAAAACCATTATTTGTAAAAATTACAGGTGCTGGAATGGCAGAAAGTCATGTTCACGATGTATCCATTACAAAAGAAGCTCCTAATTACGGCACTAATTCCTAATTCATGCAACAAGATATCCATGTTCACAGGCTCTTAATCCTAGATTTTGGTAGTCAATACACACAATTAATAGCCCGGTGTGTTCGAGAACAAGGGGTTTATTCTGAAGTCCACTCCTGGGATATTTCAGATGAAGATATCGCAGCATTCAAACCAAGCGGCATAATCCTTTCGGGAGGCCCTGAATCTGTTCATTTTAAAGATGGGCCCCGAGTATCACTTTCTGTATTTGATTCTAAAGTTCCTGTTCTTGGCATTTGCTACGGTATGCAGACCATGGCAGCAGAGTTGGGGGGTAAAGTAGAAACGTCAGCCCATAGAGAGTTCGGGTATGCAGAGATAACCCCAAAAGAGTCGAGTCTTTTAGCAAATTTAAGTGATGATGATAATGAATCAATTCTAAAAGTTTGGATGAGTCACGGTGACCGAGTGGTTGAAGTTCCACCAGGATTTAAGGTAACTGCTAGTAGCTCAAATTCACCTTTGGCAGTAATGGAGAATTCGAAACGCAACTTCTATGGCTTGCAGTTTCATCCTGAGGTAACTCATACCCCGCAAGGAAAAGAAATTCTTCGTCGATTTGTTCGAGATATTTGTAAATGTCCAGGTAATTGGACCGCAGATAACATTGTCTCTAATGCCAAAAATGAAGTTCGTAAAAAAGTGGGTAATGATAAAGTCTTACTTGGATTATCAGGCGGTGTTGATTCCACTGTCGTAGCTGCATTATTGCATGAGGCAATTGGCAATCAACTTGTCTGTGTATTTGTCGATCATGGATTGATGCGTCATAACGAAGGCGATCAAATTATGGAGACATTTTCAAAGCACATGAATCTTAATGTGATTCGAGTAAACGCAGCCGATCGTTTTTTTAATGCATTAAAAGGTATTTCAGACCCTGAACAAAAACGGAAAATTATAGGTACTCAATTTATAGAAGTTTTTGATGAAGAGGCAAGTAAGTTAAATGATATAAAATGGCTTGCACAAGGTACAATTTATCCAGACGTTATAGAGTCAGCTAGATCAAAGACAGGCAAAGCGCATGTCATCAAATCACACCATAATGTGGGCGGACTACCGGATTATATGCGTATGTCACTTGTTGAGCCTTTACGTGAATTATTTAAAGATGAAGTGCGTGAAATTGGAATTGAGCTTGGGTTACCAGAAAAGATGGTTTATAGGCATCCATTTCCAGGACCCGGTTTGGGGGTAAGGATATTAGGTGAAGTAAAAAAAGAATTTGCCACCTTATTGCAGTTAGCCGACAATATTTTTATTGAAGAATTGCATATGCATAACCTTTATAAAAAAACCAGCCAGGCTTTCGCAGTGTTTTTACCTATAAAATCTGTTGGCGTGATGGGGGATGGTCGAAAGTATGATTATGTGATTGCTTTACGTGCTGTTGAAACAATAGATTTTATGACGGCACGCTGGGCTCGTTTACCGCATGATTTTTTAGAACATGTATCACTTAGGATTATTAATGAGATTGAGGGTATCTCACGAGTAACCTATGACATAAGCGGTAAACCACCGGCAACGATTGAGTGGGAATAGTTGCAAATTTTTTAAAATCATATAAAACAAAGTATGAAGAGAATAAAAAGAAAATTTGAAATTATCAAACAAACGGATGGTTCTGTAATTGAGAAAGTTGGTTTTGTAGAAAAAGTTTATAAAATTCCCTTTATTTCATTGAGGTTAGAAATAGAAGAAATTACCTATTCTAATAAAATGTATGATCCTCAGGGGGAGCAAATCCTTGAATCTCAAGATGTGGATAAACACAGGGGAGTGGACCCTCATTACAACCCAGAAAATACAGAAAAGTTTCGATGCAAGGGAAAAAGTGAATTTTCTAGAGTTTCTTTTTTTGGAGAAACTGGGTTCAGGGGTTTTGATATAATAATTATCCCCCTGATAAAAGAGGATGAGGGAACATCAAGGGTGTTTTTGGATGTTTTCAAGGAGGTAGACTCTTCTTCATATGACATAAATACAAACTCTTTAGAGGTGCATATGGAAAGGAAGATGTTCAATAATCTCAAAGAACTTTATCTTCAGAAGAACCTAAAATCCTTATCCTTTAGTATAAATT
The DNA here is from genome assembly GCA_002685275.1 of Gammaproteobacteria bacterium. The sequence continues at coordinate 10,412 of NYWX01000004.1, read as the reverse complement.
TCTCAGAGGGCAAAGATATTTATCATGATCAAAATTTAGACAGTGATATTGCCCTTTGGAAAATTCTTAATGAGTCTGATGTATCACCGAAGTCTGTTGAGGGTAAGATTAGAAGAATAAACCTCATCTCTCATCCTCAATCACTTGTGGGTACTAAGTCTGGAGAAAAATATTAATAACTTGCAAAGTTTGTTTCCAGTGGAATTTGAAACGGCATCTGAGGACTTTGTGCCATGCTGGCGGGCGGCGGGAGTTCACTTATCTGAAATGAATGACCTTGGGCGTAAGCGCTTTATTCGCGCTTCCCTCACGCCTATCGTCTTGGAGCACCTCTCATTCGTTCTTGGGAATCAGATCTTCTTCATCCATGTCTGTGATGCGAACGAAGAGGTGCAACCACCATCTTCGGTCAAGAGTTGCATCTATGCCGCTGAGTTGGGGAATGGAGTCCCATGCATTCTTGAGATGCAGAAAGACGACAATGGGGACTGGATGCCTGTGAATGAAGGTTGGGGTCTAAAGCACGCAGAAACGAATGAACTGATCAATCCGCAGGATTACATGACCAACCAAGATGTAGAGATCACCGATTGGGAAGTCGCGGATATTGCTAATCTTCGAGTCGTTAAAGAAATAGAGGAGTCAGGCGGAACTATTCTTTCAACGAACTCTGACCCTAACGTACATCCTTCCATTTTTTTCGTAGATGAGGAAGGAAAACCTAATTTCGTTGTAGTTGCCGTTGCGCGTTATCCTAATGAACCAGAGTTGGAGAACGGTTTGATCGAGAAGATCAAAGAGGGCGCCTCAGGTTCCGCAACATCTGGATACATTTCAGAGGTGACTTTGGTCTCTGCTCACGATCTTTTCGATACTGACGCTAAGGAGAATGGCAACTATCTTTCTTTGTTGCGCGGTGCGGGTTATCACCTGAAGTTTTCTGGTCTACTTAAGATCTAAAACAACGTCAAAAAACGTAACTAGAAACTATCCTGTCATCAACTGATAGACGGATGCTTTCGATAGACCGTATTCGTTTATCAAATCCTTGATCAACACTCCGCTTTCTCGTTTCTGACGCATTTCCGCCACTTGGTCAATTGTCTCCAGTGTCACTCATCCGTCAACAATAGAACCCCCAGCACTCTTCCCAGAACAAATAGTTTCTTTATCTATCCTAAATCCCTCAACTAAAAAGGTGTCTAAGACTAACTACCCCACTCACAAGAACACTGTTTTATTGCGTTCCGAGAGTAGTCATTTCGTAGTCTTTGATCTCTTATTTAAAACACATAGTAAACCTTGTCACAAAATAGTTTAAAATGAGGAAGATGATACAAAAAACACATAACAGTCGTGACATACATATGACAAACTACTTTTTATCTCTCTGTAACCCCCTTTTTATAAGGGTTTCAAATCTCGCAACGATTGAGTGGGAATAAGATTAATAAATCAATAATTTAAAGAGGTAATTGATGATTGAGAATTTCTTACAATATGGGCAATGGGTAATTTTAATTTTGAGCATTATGAGTTTATATTTGGTTAGTTCTGTTAAGCATGAGACTAGATTAAATGGTTATCTGCTTACTGGTGTGGCAAGATTTTCAGGAGCAGCAGTTTTTATCTTTGTAGATTTATTTGCTTTTGTTCTTGCTAACTTGATACAGACTTATATTGCTTTCCAAGGTTATCACAAAAATAAAAAAGCAGGGGATGAACAAAAAAATTGATACAAACTAGATACAAACTTTTTTGGAAAAATTGTAAATATGGAAACATATTAATTGGTAATTGATATTTAGGAGACGAAATGAGTCTACTTATAACACTCTTAATATTGAGTTTCACTATAGCTGAAGCATCAGCTGAAGCTTATTTTCCAGACAACACATGGGAAACACGAACTGCACAAGAATCAAATCTAAATGAAGAACAGCTTGATAAGCTTTTTGAGTTAACCTTTAGTGACCAAGCAACAATGAGTGCTGTTCTAATTAAAGATGGATACATTGTTAAAGAGCAATATGCAGAGGGCTTTGATCAAAACTCATATGGCACATCATGGTCTACAGCAAAAAGTTTCTATGCTGCTTTAATTGGTATTTCACTTGATAGAGGTGAAATTAATAGTCTTGATGATCCGGTAAGTAAATATATTAAGGAATACGATACATCAGAAAAGAAAGATATCACCATCAGACAAATTCTTAATATGACAAGTGGTCTTGAGTTTCCAAGCCATGAACATGAAAAGATGTTTTTTGAAGATGATCACATGGAATACGCTCTTAAGGTTGGTGTAGAGAGCGAACCAGGTGCAAAATTTGAATACAACAATGTGAACTCGATGTTGATGGCTGAAATTCTAAAAAATGTGACCGGTAAAACAGCAAAAACACTTATAGATGAAAGGATATTTAGCAAGATTGGTTTAGATGATTATATTGCTTGGGAAGACAGTGCTGGGAATACGTTAACTTATTGTTGCTTAGATATGTCTGCAAGAGATTACTCAAGATTTGGATTGCTTTTTTCAAGAGACGGCAATTGGAATGGAGAGAAAATTATTTCTAAAGATTATGTTGATGAATCTTTAAAACTACATTGGGGCAGCACACCTAGCATGGGATGGCCTCACAGCGATACCAGAGGCTACAGCCTACAATGGTGGATTTCAAAATATGATGATCAAGCGAAAATATATAACACCAGTGGAAAATTTGGGCAGTTTGTTTTTGTAGATAGAGAGAGAGATATTATTTTCACACGTATCACCAAATACTATCCAACGATTGGGGAAGTGCAAAACTTTGGTTCACTAAGTTTTTTAAAATTCTTAGGAAGTGTAGATGCTGCAGTTGGTGTAGCAAGGTTTTTTAACAACATTGGTTTAATTAAGTTTTCAGAAGGGGGTGTTCAAACTCCAGTTACCCTCGAAGAAGGAGAATCAGAGGAATTCTACGAAAAATATATCGAAATTGTAGATACCATAGCCACTCTTGAAGCAGATGAGACTTAATTATTTTGTTATTAGTTTAATCACAACATATACTCAAAAACGTAAGGGAAAGGAATTACAAGATAGGTTAATTAAACGTCAATTTTAAGAGATATTAATCTCAGGTATTTAATCTTCAATGTCCCTGAGTATATGCCTATAGCTTTTATTTTTTTGGGGACTAATGATGAATAGAGTACATCTAAAGAATATTTTATTTTCGACTTTAATGATGACCGCTTTGCCTGCTGTTGCCTTTTTTAAGGTAGTTAATACAGATTTTGAAGAAAACTTTGCGGGTGCGACAACTTACCCAACAAAGTCTTTACTAATGAAATTTAATTACAAAACTCAGGATTTAAATATTGGTTCTTATGCTGGAACATGGAAAAACAGAAAAACTTCCAGTTCTTTTATGGGGTTTGGTAAAAAGAAGACAACCACAGAAATAACATTGGAAAATGATGCTTATGGCACTTGGACAATTTTTTGTTCAGGTATAAAAAAAGAGATCACTAACGCTTTCGGCATGACTTATGAACGTCAGGGCGCAATCGACTACCAATGCATCATGCAAAGTGGAGATCAAACAGCGGTTTTGGTGGTGCTACCCTTTAAAAAGCCAAAGTTTTCGATGGGCCCACCTGTTGAAAATCGTAAAGTAATCATTTCATTGCCAGATGGTAGAGAGTTACAGGGTAAATCTTTACACCGCGCGGTTGGAAAAAAACGAGAGTATCCTAAGCCTCTTGGGTACAAGATATCAGATGGAAAAAATGCGTTAGGAGCAATAGGTATGTTTGAAAAAGAACAAGTTATTTTGGTAGCCCCTAATGTGGCAAATACTCCCGATGAACATCTTCTTTTTATGAGTGGATTAAGCCTAGCTTTCTTCCGTAAAAATGATACCCAGTCTTAAATACGATATTTGCGACCTGCATCTCATAAATTTTCTTATATTTTGCGAATATTAATAATTTAATAGAGGCAACGTTGTGATAAATACAACAACACCGACCTTCATCTCACTTGATGAGGCGGCTGCACTTGGCAAAGGAACAAGAATTACCTTCACTCCGGGTTGTCAGGGACTTTATGCAGAGGCCTTAAAAAATATTTGTTTTGTGAAAGGTATTCCCGTAATTCGTGCGTTGCACCCTTTAATGGGAGTTGATAAAGATACTGGTGTAGATCGACAAGCGCGACTCTTTGAGCTTACAAGCCAAACTAGTTATCCTACAATGTTTTACAACGAGGAACGTCCTCGAAATGTTTGGATTGAGCAACTTGCTTTAGCTGAGAAAATTGGCGCGAGCAATAGCCCCTTGTTAATCCCGGAAGATTTTGAGCAGCGCGTGAAGATGTTTGGGTTGTGTGCAGTCGTTTTAGGCGAAGACGGTCTTGTTTGGAATATGAGGGTTATGAATGATGGACCATTGAGCCGAAAATATGGTTACACAAAAGCAGCAAGTTTGGTTGCTCCCTCAAAGATAGCTAATGTAATTAAATTGATTGATCGGTATTTGCAAAAGCAAGCCGCCCAAGGCTCTAAATACTTAATTGGAAACAAGTTGACGGCTGCTGATGTTTATTGGGCGACGTTGAGTATGTGTATCACAGTCACGCCCACTGAAATCATGCCGTTAACTGAGCAAAATCAGAATTTGCTGAACCTTTTTGCGACTAACTCAAAGGTTCCAGTAATCTCTGAAGCGATGACCAGTCAAATAGTAGAGCATCAACGATATATTTTGACGACTTATTGTGAGACGCCAGCAGTTTTAGGTGGAGATCCACTGTAATAGCTGTGGTTATTCATAACATTCTTTTAAAACCCCAGCAACTGTTAGAAGCGAGTAAATAATTATCGTGAAACTCTGTAATTGAATTATAGATTATTTATAAAAGAAAACTAATTTATTATTTGAATAATTTTACAAAAATTAGTTGATTTTATATTTACTTTGTTTACTATCTGCATTGCACCGATTTGACCAGCTTGCGGGTGCTTTATAAATTCAGCTAAATAGGCTTCTATAAAGATATCTCTTTAGCAAAAGCGGATTTTAATTTAATACATCAAGAGTAGAGGAAACTCTCACCAACCTGTTACCTTATAAGGTGGTTTAGAATGTGGCTTTTTGCAAAAAGGTAGTCCTTCTTTGAGTTTCTCTCCTTGGCCATAAAAGGAGATAGATATGAAAAAATCAAAAAAAATTAGTTTTGTTTTATTAATCATCACCGCTTTTTTTGCATCACAGGTTAGTGCAGTAGAGAAGGGAGATTGGATAATTAGAGCAGGCTATACAAATATAAATCCAATTTCGGATAATGGGGACACCGTTACAGTTAATGATGGATCAAATTTTACAGCAGCATTTTCTTATTTACTTACAAATAACATTGGAGTTGAAATATTAGCTGGATTGCCTTTTGAGCATGATATTTATGATAAAGCTCTAGGAACAGGCCTTAAAATTGGTTCGACACAACATTTACCCCCAACAGTTACTTTACAATATTATTTAAATCCAACTTCTAACTTCAGACCTTATTTTGGGCTAGGTTATAATTATACCTTTTTCTTTAAAGAGAAAACTAAAGGACCACTTCAAGGCGCTTCTCTTGATATCGGATCTTCAACAGGTCTGGTCTACCAATTAGGTTTTGATTGGAGATTAAATGAAAATTTTATTCTCAACCTAGACTTACGAAAATTTAACCTTGAAAGCACAGCTAATGTTACAAATATTGCAAATTCTTCGCTGGTTAATGATTTACCTTCTAGTTTAGAGTTTAACGTGCCTATTGATCCTGTTACTTTGGGTGTAGGGCTAAGTTTTGAATTTTAATTCTGTAAATTATTGATTTTTTGTAATTAAATTCTAAAAAAACACCTATTTTTATCCAGCTTGCGGGTGTTATATAAATAATGTTAAGAATTTTTTGAAGTTAATTTTTAGTGAAAGCTGGTTTTTATCAGGGAAATATTGTGGTTCTTCTGTCGCTCAAATATGATGAAGTATTAGCGAATCATTAACTATAGCAACAAGTTAAAAGTTTGATATAGAAATTATTGAATAAGGAAAGCACCGCAATGACAATCGAACAGACAATTTCTAACTGGGTAGATGACAATTCTGATCATATTATAAAAACACTATGCGATATGATTGAGTTTCAATCTATCACTAAAATAAACCCCAAAGAAGCTGGTCCCGGGGAAAAAGATTGTCAGGAATTTCTCAAAGCACGTTTAGAGTCGCTAGGTATGGCAACAGACTTATGGGAGCCTGACGGCCCACAATTATTAGAAAAGTATCGCAATAGACCTGGTGCTAATCCTGGTAGAACCTTCGATGGTAGACCAAATTTAGGCGGTACCTTAAAAGGTACAGGAAAAGGGCGCTCACTCATGCTTACAGGGCATATTGATGTTGTCCCAATCGGAGAGCGCAGTCATTGGAATAGTGATCCGTTTGAGCCAAAAATTGAAAATGGGTTAATTCAAGGTCGAGGTTCGGTGGATATGAAAGGCGGTGTTTGCGCTATGTTGTGTGCAATAGAATGCCTTGTGAAGAATGATCTTACTCCCAAAGGAGATATTGTTTTCACCACGGTCGTAGATGAGGAAATCGGTGGAATGGGCTCACTGGCCATGGTTGACCGTGGATTCAGTGCTGATGCAGGTATAATGACGGAGCCAACTAACAATAGGTTGTCTCCAATCTGCCACGGTGTATTGTGGGGTAAAATAAAGATTAAAGGCATTGGTGGCCACGCAGAACTTTTGCCAAATTCTTGGGATAAAGGAGGTCCCGTCGATGCTATCTCACTTTGCAGATACATTTTGGATGGAATTGATAAAATCAATGAACGCTGGAAGTACGATCCAAAAAAGAATCATCCATTAATGGATTTGCCTAATCAGATAATACCAACCATGATGAGTTCGGGTGAGCATCCCGCTTCAACAGCTGGATATGCTGAAATTACTATTGATGTTCAGTATCTTCCTGATGAAAGGGACGAGTTTGGAAAAGGTGGGCATGTAAAAAAAGAAGTGGATAAATTACTTTCAAATATTTGTATGGGCGACCCTTATTTATGTGAAAACCCAGCTTACATCGATTGGTTTTTAGATGCTGATTGTGAAGAGATTCCATCTGATAACCCATTCGTTCAATCTTTTCAAAATTCACTTAAATTAAGTGGTATCAATAATCAACCGGTAGGGTTTGGGGCACATAGCGATATAGGCATCCCGTCAACTTTAGGTAAGACTCCAACAGTCAATTTTGGACCGGGTGATCCGACTCAAGCGCATCAGCCTAATGAGGCGATGGATATAGAATCATTACTCGAATGCACAAAAGCTTTGGCTTTAACAACCTATAATTGGTGCAATGAGGAAAAAAATGGAAATGATTAAAAATGTATCTGTAGAGAAAAAAGTTAATGTTTATTTTGAAGGTAAAGTAACGAGTCGAAATATTTTTCTTGAAGATGGATCAAAACAAACATTGGGTGTAATGATGCCAGGAACCTATGAATTCGGTACAGAAAAAAAAGAAATAATGGAAATATTATCCGGCAAATTGAAAGCCCTATTACCAGGGCAATCACAATGGCAAGAATTCAAGGGTAATGCCTCATTTGAGGTTCCAGCAAATTCAAAGTTTAAATTAGAGATTTTTGAATTAACAGATTACTGCTGCTCTTACATTGGCTAAATTCTATAAAAAATAACCAAGTAAGTAATTATTTTGATACTTTAAAAGCTTAACTGTAATCTTTTAGCATTTTTCTAATTTCGATTTGATGTTGCTCTTCCTGACCGATTAGATCTCTTGTGTATTCTTCTAAATAAATTGACACTCCTTCAACCATGGTAAGAAGTTTCTTATATAAACTTAATGCATGTAGCTCGTGCTCTAAGCTCTCTTTCAAAATATCCGTTATTGAGTGATTATTTGTTTCAACAATATTAGCTATTTTTTGGCTAGGATGACCATCCAAGCCAGTAAGCATTTCGCCTGCTTGTTGAGCGTGTTCAAGAGATTCGGTGGCTTGCTCTTGCATGAAACTTACTATTGGAATTCTATGTGGGCCAACAACCATTAGTGCTGAATGTGTATACCTGACAACACCCGCTAATTCATATTCCATTATTTCATTCAAGGCTGAACAAACTTCATTTAAATTAAGTTGAGACATTATTTCTCCAAAAAAGACAATTTGAGTAAAACTAAATAAATAATATCAAGGAAACGTTAACTCTCATAATTTTATAGGTTATTGATTTATATTGTTTTTTGAGAACAATTCTCATTAAGATTCTCATTACGGGCTGGAGTTCCCACCAATATGATTTGCTTTAAAAAGATACACTGACAGATTGTACTTTCATTTGAATAAAACTTTTAAAAAAACTGTTGTAAAAGTTAGAAAGACTGCGCATAAACCACTTTAAAAAAAAGATAAAAAGTGTTTACATAAGATCATATAAAAGGATCAGATATCTATGACTAAGCATTGATTCATCAGCTCTAAAGAAAGTAACCCTGACACCTTTATAAATGTTCACTCATTTTGGTGTCAGAATCTATAATAATTATTTTAAGTGAGTCAATATGGATCCACTTTCTCAAGGAACAGTTGGCGCGGCATTTGCGTTGTCTACCGCTAATAAAAATAACCTTCTTAAAATTGGTTTTATTGGTTTTGTTGCAGGGTTAACACCTGATTTAGATGTTTTCATTAAATCATCAACTGATCCACTCTTGTCTCTTGAATACCATAGGCAATTCACTCATTCACTTTTTTTCACACCGTTTGGTTCTCTTTTTGTAGCGCTTCTTGCTTATCCTTTATTCAAAAAATCTATAAATTTTAAAACAATTTATTTAGCATGTTTTTTTGGATACGCAACACATGGATTACTTGATGCATGCACATCCTATGGCACTCAGCTTTTCTGGCCTTTTTCAAATGAGCGAGTTACTTGGAACAACATATCAATTATTGATCCACTTTTTACTATTCCTATCTTAACCTTTGTTGTCATTTCAATAAAAACCAAAAAAAAATTATTTAATTATTTTGCAATCGGCTGGACTATCTTTTATTTAACGCTAGGCTTAATTCAGTATGAAAGAGCCCTGTCTTCTGCAAAACAACTTGCTTATTCAAGAGGGCATGATGTGGAGCGATTGACTCTTAAACCATCATTTGGAAATCTAATCTTATGGAAGTCCATTTATCAACACGAAGAATATTTTTATGTCGACGCAATTCGAACATTTCAATCATCATCATGGTGCTTTGGAGACAATATCAGAGCGTTTAATTATGAATTGCATTTACCTGATCTTGATAAAGAAAGTCAGCAAAGTAAAGATATTGAAAGATTTCGTTGGTTTTCACAAGATTACTTAGGATTTGACCATGAGAGAAAGATTGTTACTGACATTCGTTATTCAATGATTCCAAATCAAATTGAACCATTGTGGGGAATACTTATAGATAATAATCGAGAAAAAGATGAGCATGCACTTTGGTGGACAGGTCGTAGTTTGTCTAAAACTCAGCTAGAATTATTTAAAAAAATGTTAAGCGGTAAAGAGTGTAGAAACAACTTGAATAAAAAAGCGACACATTGATTATTAAGAGCAAATATAATCAGACTCTTTAGCCGATAAATTATTTGAGTGGGAGCATAAAATAACTAATATAAAAACACCATCTCAGGCTCAACTAAAAAGATTATTGGAATGTTATCAAAATGGGCAATTTATTGAAGCAATAGAATTAGCGCTATCTATAACTCGCCAATTTCCAAAATTTCCATTTGGCTGGAAAGCCCTTGGATTATTATTGGGGCAAACAGGTAAATTTTCAGAAGCTTTGAATGCTAATAAAATAGCTATCGAATTATCTCCGCAAGATTTCGAAGTCCACAATAATTTTGGTATCACATTAAAAGAATTAGGTAAATATGAAGAAGCTAAAAAAAGTTTCTTAAAAGCAATCTTTTTAAAGCCTGATTTTTTCCAGGCCCATAATAATTTGGGTAATACTTTCATAAATTTGGGCAGGTATAAGGATTCTCAAATAAGTTTTAAAAGAGCAATCGATTTGAATCCAAATTTTGCCGAAGCCCATAATAATCTTGGCAACGTTTTCCGAAATCTTAGAAAATTAAATAAAGCTAAAGAAAGTTATGAAAAAGCGATAACTTTGAATGGTAATTATGCCGAAGCTCATAATAATTTAGGTAATACCCTTAAAGATTTAGATCAAACCGAAGATGCTCAAACAAGCTTTAAAAAAGCAATATCGTTGAAGCCTAATTATCCTGAAGCTTATAATAACCTGGGCAATACGTTTAAAGAGTTGGGTGAGTTAG
>NYWX01000003.1 GCA_002685275.1 Gammaproteobacteria bacterium | reverse complement strand
AGCTATCGGCATCATGGGGTCGTTTGCCTTAAAGCCTTTATTATTGAATTCAGCTATTTCATTATCAGTTGGTCGCATTCCATAAAACCTATCATTCTCATCAAATTCGCCTTTCCTATTCATTACCTGCCCTAAAATAATGGGTTGGGAATCACCAAGAAGAGGTAACCGCACTTCATAGACATCTGATGCCCCCCATATATCTCCATTATTGATCCCTCTAGTTATTGGATGACTTTTCGCGTTTTCATCGATGATTCCCAATGTGCTTTGGTGTCGGTGATGCCCATGATGAGATACCCATCGCTCCCCAAGAACAAGGCGACCAAAACCACCTTTCCATTCTTTAATTGGGCCGTCATAATTGTGGCTATAATGATGCCAGACAGATGCAGAATCAGTCATTGGAAAACTAAAGGCGTGTGTTGAAGTGCGCATACCTATTACTGGTCTTCCACTTTTTAAATAATTATCGATTTCTTTCATCTGATCATCTGGCAACTCCCTAAATCTGGTAAAAATCACCATCAAATCAGCGGTTTGTAAATGCTGCAACCCTGCAATATTCTTTAGGTATTTTGGATTTACAACTCCAGGCTTGTCAGGTTTCTGTGCAAAAAGTACTGTACAATTAAATCCATGTTTTTCAGATAATATCTTAGCCAATTGTGGCAATGCCTCCTCTGAACGATACTCCTCATCTCCAGAGATGAGCACTATATGAGGACTATGGGTATTACCAACAAATTTCAACCACTGTTCAGTAGAAGAAGTATCTAAAATTTCTGTTGTTTTTATATCGACCTCTGAATCTTTTTTGCCTGGATTGCATCCTGAAAGGCTTCCGAAAAGAACTATTAACCAAATCTTTAAATACCAACTATAAATTTTCATCTTTAAAATTTATTTAATTTACAAATTTAATCCTAAACTGGATACTATTTCACTCTAATTTTTACATATATTGCAATTATTTTTACATTTGTTTGAATACAATGTATAAAATTATTATTATTATTATTGCAGGAGCCTAAACACAAAGTTTAGAAATGGTAAATTACAACTCTCACAGATTAGAAACTTACTTGAAATGATTTTTCTGATGACCTTAGATACATTCATTTATCAGGAAACAAAAACCTGTGCATATAGTTCCATCTGTTAAAATTAAATAAATAATGATGAATCGATTTAAACTACAACTATATTTAAGTACGTTATGCATTTGTGCATTTTTCTCATGTGGACAAGAAAACACATTCACAAAAGCTCCTTTTGATGATTTAGACACATATTGTGTTAATGACTGGTGGAATCACGCTGAAAAGGTTAAAAACAACCCAGAAAGTATCATAGATGTGGATGTTCCAAGGGATGAAGTTATTTGTTTTGGGATATATACAACCCAAAATAATGTCATGAAAATGACAGCTCAGCTATTCCCTTTATATCCAAAAGAGTCAAGAGATGTACGTTTAGAACTTCTAAAAGATGGTCTTTGGAAGTTAGTTTCAACGCAAAAAGTTAATGAAATTGGATGGTCTTCACTATTTAGGATCGAAAATTGGGATAATACTAAAGATGTTCAATATAGATTACGACATGGTAATGACGCAGTATTTCAGGGGCTTATTCGTAAAAATCCAATTGATAAAAATGAAGTGGTGGTTGCATCACTAAATTGTAATTCAAATAAGGATAGGGGATCACGTGATGAATATATTCGCAATGTTAATCATTTTGATCCTGATATGATTTTCTTTGCAGGTGATCAAAGCTATGATCACAAAGAACATACTGCTGCATGGCTTTTGTTTGGACTACAATTTCGTGAATTATTTCGCGAACGGCCCTGTGTCACCATTCCTGACGATCATGATATTGGTCAGGGCAATTTATGGGGAGAAGGAGGCATTGTTGGATCTTCGCAAAGCGGAGATAGCGGCGGCTATTTTTATCACCACGAATATGTGAAAATGGTTGAGCGCTGTCAGACAGCTCACTTACCTGATCCATACGACCCAACCCCTGTCGAACAAGGAATTGGGGTTTACTATACTAATCTTAATATTGGTGGTATAGACTTTGCCATAATAGAGGACAGGAAATTTAAGAGTGCACCACTTGGAAAGATACCCCAACAAGGACCAAGGCCCGACCATATTCTTAATAAAGAATACGACCCTAATACCATAGATCTGGAAGGACTTAAGTTGTTAGGGGACAGGCAAATTAGTTTTTTAAAGAATTGGGGAGAACAATACAAAAATGTTCATTTTAAAGCCGTTCTTTCACAAACTGGGTTTTGTGGAGGAGCACATAGACATGGGAATTTTGAAAATTACTTACATGCTGATTTAGATTCTAACGGCTGGCCTCAAAAGGGCAGAAAAAAAGCGTTAAAAATGATCCAAAATGCAGGTGCAGTTCATTTAGCTGGAGATCAACATCTAGCTACGCTTGTTCAGCACGGAATTGATGATTATCGCGACGGACCATTTTCGTTTGTCGCACCTGCCATTGTAAATAACTATTACCGCAGGTGGTGGCATCCATTGGATGAAAAACCTGGAGCTAACAATAACCCCAATAATCCACTGCCATTTACTGGCGATTATGAAGATGGTATGGGTAACAAAATAACCATGATCGCTTACGCCAATATTGAAAGTAAAAATAAGTTAAGCGATGGATTTGGTTTGATTGTTTTTAATAAAAATGAAAAATCAGTTACCTTTAACTGTTGGCCAAGATTTTCTGATGTAACATTAGAAAATGAATCACAAATGAATGGATGGCCGCGGACTATAAAACGAACTGGAAGTAAAGGTAATTTTAAATGGTATCTTAATGATCGATAAACCACCAACTATATTCACCACTTGTCCAATCAAAAAAGTTTTCTGGTACTTGTTGTATAAAATTGTCAAAACCACCTACCGATTTTACAGACAAAATAACAACAATGAACACTGCTGCGGTCAAAATAACAAATTGCAAAACATCTGTAACTATTACAGCCCATAGTCCGCCAACAACCGTGTATAATAATATTAACAACCCCAAGATTATTACACATGTAGTAATTGGAAATCCACTGGAAACATTTACGATTTTAGCCACAGGATATAAAAACGCTCCGGTATATGCTAAGGATAAAATAAGAATCAAATAGGTGTAAAACTTCTGTGTTCTATCACCCAACCTATTTCTCACAAATTCTGCCGCGGTTAAACTATTCGTTTTACGCCAGGCCGGCGCCATAATATAAGCAACTAAAAAACCTCCAAGACACATGGCCATTTGAATCGTAATTGCAACCCACCCTAATTCATAAGCGATAGAACCCCACACAACAAAAGTACCAGCAGAAAAGAAACTCATAAATAATGACAGTCCACTTATTGACCAAGGCACAGAACCACCCGCGGCAAAATAAGATTTCATATCAGAGCCACGTTTTCGAAACGCTAAACCTGCCATCACAATAACGATTGAAAATACAATTATTACGATGTAATCTATTTTATTCATACTTTTTATTTTGTGGTATCTCCTTTTATTATTTTTCTTACTAATTTTATTAATTATGAACTATACTTCGTTTTTTCTTTTTCTTTTGGTGGTATATACCCAAAAGAGAACAGTAGTACATATTGTAACTAATCCTCCTCCCAAATAAGCCACATCATTATCTAAATTAAAGCCTTCTGGTGCAATCAATATATAAGTACTACACACCATGGTCATAAATAGTGCTGGTATCCCCGATATCCAATATGCTTTACCTTCATAAATTAAAAAAGCTGTAATGCCCCAAAGTACTACCATAGCTAACGTTTGATTACTCCAGGCAAAATATCTCCAGATAATTCCGAAATCTATTTGAGTAAGCACAAAAGCGATTACAAAAAGTGGGATACTTAAATACAGTCTGTTTTTAATTTTTATTTGGTTTAATTTAAAGATGTCTGCCAAAATCAACCGCGCTGATCTAAAAGCTGTATCTCCTGATGTAATAGGCGCAGCGACAATACCTAATAACGCGAGTACACCGCCTACTTTCCCTAGCATATTTAGTGATATCTCATTTGCTGCCCAAGCCGCATTATTGCTATTAGCTGTCATAGCTCCATTCAACGCTTCAACACTACCAAAAAATGTCATAGCTGCTGCTGCCCAAATAAGCGCAACCACCCCTTCTGTAATCATCGTTCCATAAAATATTTTTCTACCAAGATTTTCATTTTTCATACAACGTGCCATTAATGGTGATTGTGTTGCATGAAATCCAGAAATAGCACCACATGCAATGGTTACAAATAGTATAGGGAATAGTGGTGTTTCTTCGGGGTTTGAAGTCATATTAATTAAGTTTTCTGGTACTAGTTCTGGTATATGATAATCACCAAAAAACAAAGCTATAATTAGTCCTACGGCCATTAGCAGCATAGCAACTCCAAACACTGGATATATTTTGCTTATAAGTTTATCTATAGGAAGTAAAGTCGATACTATATAATATGTTAAAATAATGACTACCCAAACCCAAATACTCCATATATTATCGGTCATACCATCAATAATTTTTGCTGGCCCCATTAAAAACACCGTCCCTACAAAAATTAATAGAATTACTGTAAACACACGCATAATGTGTTTTACATTTGTACCTAGATAAATCCCAACAACCTCACTAATACTTAATCCATCATGACGAACTGATAGCATTCCCGAAAAATAATCATGCACAGCTCCTGCAAAAACACTACCTAAAACAATCCATAAAAAAGCTGCAGGTCCAAACATGGCTCCTGCAATAGCTCCGAAAATTGGCCCTAAGCCGGCAATATTTAAAAACTGAATCAAAAAAATACGCCAAGTGGGTAAAGGCATAAAATCTACATCGTCTCTCAACCTTAATGCAGGAGTAATACGCTCTTTTTCTACACCAAATACTTTTTCAATAAATTTTCCGTACGTAAAATACGCTACAACCAATACAATAATGGATACTATAAACGATATCATTTTCTGTTTTTTAAAAATTCTTTTATCAAGTAGTTATAAGTATATCCCTTATAATTACTTGCTTTTACTAAATAGGATTTAACTTTTCTATCTATGCTCACTGCCTCTTCTTCTAGATATTTTAAATAAGCAGTTAATTGATTCTTGGTCATATCAGTTATCTGCTCGACCAATATTTGAGAACTATCGCTATGAGCAACCCTCATTTTTTGAATCAATTGTGTTCTTGTATTCATATCCACCTTCGAAAACATTTCATAAAATTGATTTGTAACTCTCTTTTCTACAAACAAATCATTTGGGATTTTTTTTAAGATATAGGCTCTCGTAATTGACGAAGTTTCTTTAAATATCTGAATAACCTCTTCAAAATGATCATCGAAATCTTGTTGTTTTAGGTTCTTCAATCCATATTCTTGGTAATCCACATAGGGGGATTTCAAGAAGTAATTATTGATGGTATCGGAATACATCGATTTAAGGTGCTGTTGCATATCCTTTACAACTTCCCCATGCACTAAGTGCCATAAGGTGTAACAAGAATACAACCCTCCCTTTACAACTGATTCCTTTATTTCCTTTTTGGTTGCTCCAGAAATAGCATCTACTCCTTTATATATTTTCAACGCTTCCCCCACCACAGGAACTTCATCAATCAAGTCATCCATCTCGCGACGCTCTAATATGGAATGTCGATCACCTAATAATTGATGTAGTTTTTTATAATCAGCATTTGTAAACGGGTCATGCTCATTTTTAGTTAATGGAGTCTTTTCGTACATTCCAAAACCTACATAATTCCCTAGTAGATTCCAATACACTTTAATTTTCGCCAATTTGCATTCACCACCTGCACACACCGGTGTTTCAATGGCTGCATAAAACAGACGAGGTGCTCCTGAGGTATCCGACAACATGTGAAGTTCATGTACAACAGCAGTATCCTGTCCATAAAACTCAAATAATCCCTGATCTTCAACAACTTCTTTATACTCCTGAGCCATATTAAAAAACATGGGGTTATGAGTCGGTTGCTTTTGTTCTTTAAACCCGAATATAATAGCAATAAAAATAATAAAGAAATTTTGGTTCATCAAGTTATTGTTGCTTTTCAATTAATTCCATATACTCATCCAAATGCTCCGTATACACTCCTCTTGGGTTTACGTTGTATTTCTTACATATAGCAGATGCAAATCCAACTGCTGCTCCCATTTGACCCGTAGTAAGCATCACTCTAGGGCCTCCTAACCCAATATGAGAACAACTAAAATTACGCCCAGCCATAAATAAGTTGCTTATATTTTTAGAATACAAACTTCTGTAAGGAATATAGTATTTTGGCGTATGGAAAAAGAGCGCTTTAGATAAAAAATCTGGTTTTGATTCATCCTCTAAATTTTGCTGAAAATGAACATCCACTTCTCTTATTTCCATGACAACAGAATCTTTAAACTTAACTTGATCCCGTACATCATTAAACGTAAATATGTGATCCCCAACAAGTCTTCTAGATTCTCGTTTCCCCACTAAATATGAAACCCATTGTAATTTCACATGGTCATTCTTTTGATCTTCTTTAGCCTTTGAGAAAGATCCATAAATAGCGCGTAGCATATGATCTCTAATGGTCTCCGCATCATGAATTTGATGCAAATCATTTCTCGAGAACTCCCAATACCACTCCCCTGCAATGGCTGAATGGTTTTGAGAAATATCTTTTGCCCAAGGCAAGGATGGAAATTTCTCTAAACTTTTCGTTTTTTCCGTTTGCCAAAGAACGGATGACCCCATTACAAAATCATCTCCAATTTCAGGGCTCCATAATTCACCCCATTTATCCCATTCTTCACCATATTTATTGAAACTCTCTCTTCCATACGAGAATTCAGCTCCAGCCCAATAACCAATCCATCCATCTCCTGTAGAGTCTACAAACAAAGGTGCTTCAAAGCGAATTCTTTCTCCCGTTGAAGTTTGACGCGCATCTACATATTTGACTGAATTGTTTTCTGCCAAAGCATCATATGCGCGCCAATTTAAAAACAACGTGATGTTTTCAATCGACTTCATATTTTTATCCCTTTTCTCTTGATCGTATTTTGCTTTATACGATCCATTAGGATAATGTTCGGTATCAATCATTTTCAAAATACGCTCATACTTACCATAGATCCCTAAAGTGTGCACTCTTACTTCTTCACTGGCATTTCCTCCAAGCACTGGGCGATCGTGAATTAAAGCTACTTTCAAGCCTTGCTCTGCTGCTGCAATTGCTGCAGCGCAACCTGCCAATCCTCCGCCAGTTACTACCAAATCAAAAGTTTCTGTTCTTTTAGGCTTCACTGTCTCACCAAGTACAGTCGCTCTCCAATCTGATAATTCAGCAATCACATTTGTAGGCGCTTCCTTCGATTTACTAAAATATACCGCATCGCAACGACCATTAAAACCTGTTAAATCTTGTAATTCTATACTTACTTCAGAGGATTTAACTTTCGTTTTTCCAGCGTACTCCCATGACCATTCATTTTGGAGTCCTAACGTATTCTTTAAAACTTTTCCATTTACGACAACGTTAAATCTTCCTGGAGCTTCCCAATTTCCAGGAACCCAATTTTTTGTTCTAACCCATACATGATATTTACCCGTTTCTTTAAATTTTATAGTTGTCTTAGCATTTGATACAGGAACTCCCATACCATGCGCCATTAAATAAGGAGACCCCATTTGCTCTACAAACTGAGGATCTACTACCCAACCACCTTTATCAATAAAACTTTCAGCTTCTATTAAAATTTCCTGTTGACCTACGATTCTGTTAAAAATCAGAAACATACAAATCGTTAGTAAAACGATTCTTGGTTTCATTGTTTTCCTATTGTTTTCAATTTTAAATAATTTCATCTTTCTATTTTTTTATAAACTTATATTCAGGATTATAAACTTTCCCTTTGGCTCTTTCGTACACCTGTATTAAATCTTCTTTATCTAAGGGATACTGTCCCTTATCATCCGTCTCCTTTATCCAATCCTCAAGACCTTTTCTATGTTTTATGAGTTCTGAAGCATATTTAGAATCACCTGCAAGATTATTCAACTGGTTAGGGTCATCTTTTATATGGTACAGTTCTTCACCTTTCCGCTGTGAAGCCTCGTGATAAGATGCCTGAAGCGGTGTTAATTTACCCTCGTCATGCATTTTTCGGAGTGAAATAAACGTAGCATAACCATCGCGGTATGCCGGCTGATACAAAGGGCGGTCAAGCATATAATTCTTTACATATAAATAGTTCTCGCTACGAACAGCACGTACGCGGTCAATGGCAATTCCCATGCGATCTCTTGCCGTTACAACAAAATCGCGTTCTTTATAATTATTTGCAAACAGGTTACTCCCTTCCATAAACTCAGGGATTTCGATGCCTGCTAAAGCAAGAGATGAAGCAGATATATCGATGCCGCTTACCAAATCGTCTCGAACTTTACCTTTATTTAAAAGTTGCTTATTACCTTTTGGCCAATGCACAATAAATGGCACTTTTGCACCTTCATCGTAAATATGCTGTTTTGCTCTTGGCATTTGACAACCATGATCGGTAAAGAAAAAAACAGCTGTATTGTCCCATATATCATACTCTTTGAGTGCCTGAATAATGGATCCCACCTGACTGTCGCAAAAAACAATCTGCTCATAATGGCGGGCAATAGCATTTCGCATAACAGAATTATTGGGATATTGAGCGGGTACTGTTACCTCACTTTCTTTGATACGACTGGGTGCAGGATATTTGTTGCCGGCTTCTCCTTGATATTTCCCACCCGAAAGCTGTATTTGTCCGAAAAATTTCTTTCCACGAAGCTGTTTGAGCCAAGTAAGGTCGTGCCCCACCAAATGGCTTTTAACAATGGTTGAAGAGGGACGCTCAAATTCAGGCGAAAACAAGTCATCGGTTTTGTATGAAAAGTTATAATGTGTTTTAGCTTCATTGAAAGTCAGGTAACCAGCTTTTCGGAATAATTCGGGGACTGTGGTTATTTCTTTAGGTATTGGTTTTTTCGCCAACGTTTCGTGATGATGTAAGCCATAAGTGGTTTGCATAGTCCCGGTTATCAGGGCAGAACGTGTAGCTGAACAAACTGGTGCAGGCATATAGGCTCGGTTGAACCTTATCCCATCGCTTGCAAGTGCATCAATATTAGGAGTTGCTACCGTATTATCACCATAACATCCTACCCAATCACTCATGTCATCAACGTATATCCACAGAACGTTAGGCGTCTCAACCTTCTTTTCACAGGCCATCGTGAAAAATGAAAATATAATTACTGATAAAAACAAATATCTTATGCTCATTTATTTAAAATTATGTGCACGTACTAGATGACTCGAATTCATCCAATAAGTGTGCGGTGTTTTACTTATTCACTCTAATGCTTACTGGACCGATTAAACCCGAAGGAAGCAATTCCTTACCCTTGATATGCTCCCATTTCCATCCCACAAAAGCTTTACGGCCTGTTGGACTTTCTTTACCTTCAATTACCCAATCTGGAATTTTTGCAAGCCCCATTCCTTTGGCAGTAGAACCAGTATTAGTAGTCCACTCAGTATCTTCAGGCAATTCCTGATCACCGATTATACGGTTTATCCAGAGGTTGGCTACGTTCACTTTTATTTCGTTCTTTCCTGTTTTAAGCGCATCGGTAATGTCTAAAGTAAAAGGACGTTTCCACAATAAACCTGTTGATTTACCATTTACAAATACTTCTGCTGCGACATTTACTTCGCCCAAATCCAAAATCATTTTTGTCCCCTCTTTTAGTTGATCAACATTTATTTGGTTTTCATAAGAGATGGTTCCTGAGAAGTATTTCACATCTGTAGCCTCGTGCTTTGCAATGTCTATCAGTTCTTCCATTACAATAGCTTCAGGAGCACCAGCACCGTCGAATGAAACATTCCAGGGTGTTGTAAAAGTCAATTTTTCTATTTCTTTTGCAGGTTTAAAATTGTTGGCGCTCTCTTCGATTAATGCTTTGCGAAAAACCACAAAAACCGAACCTGCCTCTTCCATTCTTAGTGTTACCTCCATTCGTCCATCCGCCAATTTCTTATATTCAGGTGCGGTAATAACTTCACCAGTATTGGCATTCCATAATTCAGGTAGTTTATCCGCTATTCTGAATGTAGCCTTTATTGTTTTGGGCTTGTAATGCTGGTTACTCACAAAATAGACATCTGTTTGTTCCGTTCTTCTGTGAATGAATTCCATACCATTCCCGGGGAATAAGGTTTCGCCATATTCGTCCCCATTTTCTAACTTAAATTGAAAATCATGCGCTATGTTTTGGGCTTCAAACACCTCTTCTATAGGCTTTCCCCAATAAACAATTCCTTTACCAAATTTATGTTGAGTTATCGTTTTTCCATCTGCTTTACCCCAAAGTATATCCGTCTGTTTATTTAGTTCTTGAATTTCGGTATCATAATTTGACAATGTTGGAATTCGTGTGGGTTTAGAAGCCACTAAAACAGCTCCTTCTTTTACTAATTTTGTAACTATTTGTAGTATTTCTGGACGAATATGCTCTGAATCTTCCAATACCAACACACCGTATTCTAAACCGTTTGGTAATACTAACTTCCCATTTATAACTTTCGCTTTTTCTAATATATCTCTATTGCAAAAATCATAATCATATCCGAATGGTATAACCGGACGGATTTCCTCCACCAATTTAGCATCAACAGCCGCATCCTCACCTGGAAAAAGGAGTATGTCGTTGTGCGGATTACCTTGTTGCAACATATATTGACAACGGTTGAGATATTCAATCCAAGTGTGTGAATAATTCCACCAAGTATTTCTTCTGTGAAAATGCGATCCGTAAGTCCCCAGACCTAATCCAGGTTCCTGTGTGTAAGGCGAATGGGTGTATCCATGTAGCCAGAACATATTAATTCCTTTGGCAAACATCCAGTCTCCTTGTGCTTTAATGTCCCTCGGATTTGTTTCAAATATCCTTGCAGGATTCCCTGTAAACGCCTCAGAACCGACTTTCTTTCTTCCATAGATATGAGCTATGGAAGAGGATAATTTGGTTATTCCTCCGTGAGTATTAGTACCATTTGCCCAAAATTCATTGGCTGGAATATCGACATATTTACCCGCATCAAAATCATCGGTATTCCCAAAATTTCCGTAATGTTCTGCTCCAAAAGTTAGTCCATTCTCATGGGCCAAAGTTTGGAAACGCTTATAATAATTTTCATTTATCATATCACTGATAGTTCTGCGAAAATCCCAAAGAAAGTTTTCAGTTTCATCTGTACTACCCACTACCCTACCGGCAATAGCTAGTAAAAAACGAGTAATATCATAGCCGCTCCCTTTTATAAATTCTTTCTCAAAACCTGTTGTCCAGTTTTGATGTCCTGCCTCGTAACTGTCAATTATAACGAGAGAAATCACATCTTCTAAGTTTTCACCTCCGGCATTTACCATTTTCATTACCGATTCATTCCAGTGAATATCCACCGCTTTAGCCGACATTTTATCTACTTCAAGTCCTTTTCCTCCCAATGGTGCTGGATGGTTAGAACGCCCTGTGGGTTGATACCCAACACGTAAGATCGTCCAATTTCCTGCTGGAACATCCCACTGTAGCTTACCTTCACTATCCAACTTGTCTGTAATGTCAATAATCTCGTTCAGATTCACTATCTCTGTCTCGGGAGTGGTTCGTGTATCTCTTACATAAGGTCTTTTTAGTTTACTATAACCCGCTTTGTGCCACCACTTTGTGATTTTATACGGTTTTTCGCCCTCCAACTCACTTTTAGGAGTAGGAAATGCCAAAAGTGCAATATCATTGTAATACCCTTTTGTGATATTTCGCGGCATGTAGTAACGTTGGTTGATTATTGTATCACGTTTCATATCCCTTGACAGACCTAAACCCGGCATTGGAATAGAAAGTTGTTCTGAGAACTTTACTGGACCCACAAGCTGTTTCTCTGTCCATACAACTTCTTGCATAGCATTATCCGGAGTATTCCAGGGTCCACCAGAAGCTGACCAAC
>NYWX01000002.1 GCA_002685275.1 Gammaproteobacteria bacterium | reverse complement strand
TTCAATGTCGCGAATTCCACCGCCACGAGCACTTAGCCTCGGATGAATTTCATCTATTTTACGCATTAAATATGAGCATTCTTTTTGTAAAGATGTTAAAGATGCTTCAATATTCTTAATATTAATGAGGTGAATTTGGCCAGTAAGTAATGATTGAGGAAGATGAGCTCTAAACCCTCCTGTGTCTCTAGCCATTAATGCAGCTTGACTTAAACCAGCAACAATTGAGGGTTCCTCAACAACTAAAGGTACAATGCATTCGCGGTTATTGATAATGAAATTAGGAGCAACAGATATTGGAAGACCAAAGACTCCCACAGTATTTTCAATCATCTTATCTGCAACAGCATTATTGATAACATGAAGTCCCGATTTTAATCTTTTGGCGTTATCAGATGAAAGCCAGCCCAAACTCTCAAGCTCTATAATACGATCAGCGATTGATAGTTTATACAATTTTGAAATACGCGATTTATTCATACTTCAATTCTAACGCCATCAATACTCAACTTGTAGTCTAGCTTTTTAAAGCTTTTTGACATAGAAGAACAAAATTTATCTAATTCTTCAGAATTTAATCCTAAAAGGATACCAATATCACCGCCACCTGCACCACAAGGTTTATATATAAGGTTTTTTTTCTTTGCTTCTTGAAATAACTCTTCATGGCCCATTTGAAAAATTCCTAGATTATAATCACAACTAAAATCATAAAGTGATTTACAATAATCTACATACCCAGCTAGAATTTTTTCAGCATCACTATTTTGCCAATGAGCTGCCATAATCTTTGATGCATCTATCAATTCTCTTCGAGAAGATTTATCTCTACCTCCAAAAAAGCGCCTTAACTTATCTTTTGTACTTGCGGAAGAACCAGTCCAAATAAGTCGATAACATAAACCATCAGGCCACGATAAAGACTTTGTGGTGAAATTTTCTATTTGAAATTCTAATAAGCCGCCATATAAACTTGTTGCAATATCAACACCGCTTCCCAGACCACCTTGTAATTTTTTATGGGCTTGATGGGCTAAAATTTTAATTTTTTTTAGATCATCACACTTTTTGACAGCTGCAATTAAAGCAACAATGATCGCAGCACTCGATCCAAGGCCTAATTTTTTATTACAATACTCATCAACAAACGCGATGGTATTAAGGTTTATCTTTTGATTTATAGGCACATAGTTATCAATAACCTGCCAAACAGCATCAATTACAGCAAATGACTCTTGGCCGTCTCGCCATAAAATACCTTTTTCTAGAAATTCAAACTCACCTTTTTTTGAATGATAGCCAGAAGATTCAACTCGAGAAATTCCATTATTACACTTTTCAATTATTACCTCTGCACGACAGTTAACTGCCATACATATAGCTGGAGCTTTATCTAAAACAGCATATTCGCCACTGAGAATAACTTTGCCTGGAGAGCTAGCTTTAACAAGTAAACTCATGAAGATCCAACCACACGAGCTGCAGCACCTATGCTACTCTCCATTACTTGCTTAACTCCAGATGTTTTCTCTAATTCTTCTCGTACGATCTTAGCATGCTCCTTAAGACATATTGCTTTTACTTGTGGACCTGCATCAATTGTAAAAAAAACTTTAAAACCTTCCTGCCGTAATTTTCTTACTTTCTGCATGCAAGCTATTGTTGCAGAATTCCAATATATTAATGGAGGCCTGGATGCCCACATGACTGAATGCATTTTGAGGCAACTATGCTCAGCAACAGTAGCAAGTTTATCAAAATCATGATGTTTAATAGCGATGCGTGCAGTTTCAAGATCTTGGTCTTGTTGTGCAATCCATGTTCTATAAAATGGCGATGTTTTACGAGAAATTTCCATAGCAAGACTAGAGCTAATGGCTTTTTTCTCTGTTTCCGTAATAGCAATGACCACCTGCAAAGGCCATGAATTTGGGTCACAAAGTGATTTTACTTCTATGCTATTTTTAGCATTGTTGAGTTCTACAAAACCTCCATAAAGCGAACGAGCAGCAGATCCTGATGCTTGCCCAGCTAATTTTGCTAAATCTAAATCTGTATACTTTAATCCTGCAGCGGTGGTGGTAGCCTTTGTTATTGCTGCAAATACTGATGCAGATGATGCTAATCCAGCAGCAATTGGGAAATTGCTTTTACTACTTACTTGAACTCTTGATCGCTTCTCTCCTAAGATATTATCAATACATGCGGCAATGCGTGGTAACATTTCAAAGTTGCGTTTGCCGTTAACAATCAATTCATCCTTTGATAGGCAGGGTTTTAAATTGACACAGACTTCAGTAAACAAATCGTTGAGTGTTATGGAAATTGACCCTACTGCAGGTAAATTTTTTGGTATATCACGCTTTCCCCAATATTTAATCAGTGCAATATTTGGCTGTGCAGTTGCTGTCGCATACATATTCATGCGCCCCATAAGTAATTTTTTATTAATAACATGAATTATATCCTTAGAGAGAGACGCGCACAGCGACTTAATTCCGTGTACGCTTAATAATTAACATATTAATGGTAATGACTTGTCCTCTAAATTCAAAGATCGTATTAAGGTTTATACCACAAGAGTTGATGGTGGTTTAAATACTGTTCTCCCTCCTGTCGATAGAACTCCTGAGCGACTGCACGACGCCATGCGATATGCAGTTTTTAATGGTGGTAAGCGTATCAGGCCATTATTAGTTTATGCTGCAGGCGAAACTTTAAATGTTGATGCTGAACTACTTGATGTTCCCGCTATTGCTATAGAGCTAATCCATGCATTTTCATTAATTCATGACGATCTTCCTGCAATGGATGATGACGATTTACGTCGTGGTAAACCTGCAGTTCATAAGCAATATGATGAGGCTACTGCAATACTAGCTGCAGATGCGCTTCAGCCACTAGCATTTTCAATACTTGCTAGTGCTAGAGAGGGACCTCCAGATGCAGCAACTAAACTTATTAAACTCATATCAGAAGCTTGTGGATCAATTGGTATGACAGGAGGACAGTTTATTGATCTTGCAGCTGAAGGCAGGGAGCTTTCTGTAAATGCAATTGAACATATGTATTCCTTAAAAACAGGTGCCTTGATTCATGCTGCTATTATGTCTGCATATATTTTAAGTGAAAGGTCCTGCAAAAATGACTTAAGAGCACTTAATAATTTTGGTAAAATCATTGGAATAGCATTTCAGATAAAAGATGATATTCTCGATGTAGTTGGAAAAACAGAAGCTATTGGTAAACCAGCTAAATCTGACGAAAATCAAAATAAAGCAACCTATCCTTCTTTATTTGGCATAAAAAAATCAGAAGCTCGTTGTAATGAACTACTTGATCAAGCGCTCGATGAGTTGTCCCAACTTGGAGAGGCTAGTAATTCATTAGCATGGCTTGCTCGGTTTATTGTTGAGCGTGGACTGTGATGTCAGGCTCTTAAACTCAATTTAAAGGGCAAAATATATTAATGTATACAAGTTTCTTTGGGCTCAATGAAAAGCCATTCTCAATAACACCGGATCCGAGATATCTTTTTATGAGTGAGCGGCATAGTGAAGCGCTAGCACACTTAGTATATGGAGTAACTGAGAGCGGTGGCTTTTTACAATTAACTGGTGAAGTAGGGACAGGCAAAACAACATTAATACGTAGTCTTTTGATAAGTCGAATGCCCGATAATGCAAATGTAGCTGTTGTGTTGAATTCGCAAATAACGTCACAAGAATTTCTTCTGACAATATGCGAGGAACTTAATATTGCAGCCCCAAAAAATTTAAACAGCATTAAAGCATTAACTGATGCTCTTAATAAATACCTATTGAAAGCGCATGCTTGTGGAAGAAAGACAATTCTAATTATAGATGAAGCTCAAAACCTTACTCCAATAGTACTAGAACAGGTAAGGCTCTTAACTAATTTGGAAACTGCTAAGCAAAAATTATTACAAATTATCTTAATAGGCCAACCAGAACTACGCGAACTTCTTAAACGTAATGACTTAAGACAATTAGCTCAAAGAATTACTGGGAGATATCATCTCGAACCCCTTTCAAAAGAAGAAACTTTTCAATATATAAAACACCGCTTTAGTGTTGCGGGAGCGCTAGGTGAAATAATAGACAATAGAGCAAAAAAAGAAGTATTTTTCTTGTCCAAAGGAATACCAAGATTAATTAATATTATCTGTGATAGAGCCCTATTAGGCGCATATAGCCTGGATCAGCGAGTAATTACAAAAAAAATAATTCGCTGTGCTGCAGGTGAAATTGCTGGTGAATTAAAAAATAAAGTAAATCTTCCAACGGTCCCAATAAGTATTGGATTATTTATATTAATAATAATTACAATGATTACATGGTTTTATATAGATGAATTAAATTCAAATTACAGCTTTTCTGGAAATATTTCAGA
Source organism: Gammaproteobacteria bacterium (assembly GCA_002685275.1). The sequence goes on along the minus strand of NYWX01000002.1, from coordinate 24,205 downwards.
CCCAATTATTGAAATTGAGAAATCCATTATCAAGACTGAAAATTCAAAGCCATTGAGATTGCTTGAAAGACTACCACTAACTCATGAATCGACAACGAAACACTCAGCAATGACTGCATTATTTAATCTTTGGGGTGTTACTTACAAACCTGAAGCTTCGGACATCTGTTTACAAGCTACAAATGCTGGCTTAGGTTGTATCTATCAACGTGAATCATGGAATGGACTTAGCAAACTCGATCGCCCTGCAATTTTAAAAGTTGTTGGTGCTGATGGATCCTCTCATGAATTAGTTTTGATTAGTGTAAATGGAGATGTTGCAAACTTATCAGTGGGTGGTGCAATAGTCAGCCATCCAATTCATGAAATTACAGATATTTGGTTTGGCGATTTTATGATGCTATGGCGCCCATATGACGGTATTTCATCCTCGTTTTCATCAAGATCAACAGGGCCTGATGTTATTTGGCTGAAAAAAAGTCTGGCAAAAATTAATAGCAAATATTTAAGTAAAAATGTTGATGACGACTCTTATGATCAAGAACTTATTCAAATAGTAAAACAATTCCAGCAAGATAACCGCCTCAAAATTGATGGTCTCGTTGGCCAGCAAACCTTAATTATTATCAATTCACTTTTAGGTTTAACTAAATCTCCACGACTTTCAATTATTGATATTAATCAGGAATAAAAATGTCATTTATCTTAGATGCACTAAAAAAATCAGAAATTGATCGTAAGCAGAGTGACACTAAATTCACTGATATACCAATAAGTGAATCGAATTCAGCAAAGCCTGGTTGGATTTGGATTATTGTTATTTTATTATCTATTAATTTTTTTGTTCTCGCGATTCTTATGTATAAAATTAATCTACCTCAAATCTCCACAAAAAAGTCTGAAATAGAATCTGTAATAATTCCAACTAATAAATCTTTTGGTTTTGGTAATCAAGTTGAAATTAATGAAGAAAAAATATTAAATAAAGATCAAGCCCTAAAATTAAAAAAACCTAACCAAATTTCAAGAGATCAAAATTCATTTGCAATCCCATCATACGAGTTATTACCATCCATAGATGAAGCTAGATCAAGAAATAAAAGTATTCCTGAACTTCACTTAGATATTCATGTATATAGTGTTGACCCCAAAAATAGGTTTGTATTTATAAATATGATAAAGCTGAAAGAAGGTTCACAACTCATTGAAGGCCCTAAAATCATAAAGATAACGGATAATGGCGTTATTCTTGATGATGATGGTTATTTATTTTCTTTGCCTCGTGAATAAGCAACATTATTCTTACATAGAAAATAATGAACTAACTAATGCTTTAGTTTCGGGCTTCCATTGTGTAATTGCTGAACAAGACCATCTCAACCACATTAATATATTTCCAGTACCAGATGGTGATACTGGAACAAATCTTAGTCTTACATTAAATTCTGCGTTAACAGTAATTAAAGATGATGAAGATAAAGATTTACATGAAATGCTTAAAGCTTTAGCAGATGCATTGCTAGATGGAGCGCGTGGAAACTCTGGTGCAATATTTGCTCAATTTTTCCAAGGACTCAGCGAGTCTTCCGTAGAACAAAAACAATTTACAGTGCAAACTTTAAGTAAAGCTATTAATTTAGGGTATCAATATGCCCATGAAGCACTTTTGAAGCCTCGTGAAGGTACTGTTTTATCGGTAATGCAGGCTTTTGCTGATTGCATCTCTGAGCTAGTCTCAAAAGATCCAAATATCAAATTCGAAGAAATTATAAGTAAAGCTCAATTTAATGTTAACAAAGCACTTATAAATACAACCCAACAACTAAATGTTCTAAAAAAAGCAGGCCTAGTCGATGCTGGTGCTCAAGGTTTTGCGCTTCTTATTGATGGAATGTCTTATTACCTGAAGAATAGGGAAATTAAACTTTTACCAGAAAAATTTTTAGTTAATAAAATCAAAAAACAAGTAAATATTTCCGATAATGAACATCAATCAAAATTTCGTTTCTGCACAGAATGTTTTGTCAGTTCAAAAGATATTAATAAAAAAAAATTACAAGAAGCCCTCATTGAGCTTGGCGATTCAATGGTTTTAGCCGGTAGCAAAAATAAGGTAAAAGTTCACATCCACACAAATTATCCAGATAAAGTTTTTTTAAAAACGAAACAGTTTGGTGAGGTTACTGGAGAGAAAGCTGATGATATGTTTAGACAACAAGGTATTATATTTAACAAGTCAAAAAAATTTGCTGTTATAACGGATTCAGGAGCTGACATAAGCGATGAAGACATGGAAGAATTAAATATTTATATGGTTCCTTGTAGGATTCAATTTGGCAAAGATGACTACCTTGATAAAGTAAGCATTACCGCAAGTGAATTTTATTCAAAAATTAGAAAAAACAAAAATTACCCAACAACTTCACGTCCATCGCCAGGTGACTTTAAACGCCAATTTCAATTCTTAACCAGCCATTACGAAAAAGTTCTTTCAATTACACTTAGTTCTCATGCTAGTGGAACTCATGAAGGAGCTTATTTAGCGGCAAAAAGAAGTGATTCTTCAAAACATATATATGTAGTTGATTCTTTGAATGCTTCTATGGGGCAAGGTCAATTATCTGTTTTAGCAGCCGAATGTGCTGCCGCAGGAATGGGTATTGATGAAGCATTACAAGTTATTAAACGAGCAATACCAAAGATTAAAACTTTTATTATGCTCCAAGATTTGTCTTATGCAGTTCGAGGTGGTCGTTTGTCAATATGGGTTAAGTGGATGGCGGATTTATTTCGAATAACACCAATAATGTGCATTAAAGCAAATGGAAAAATTGGAATAGCGACATTTTTCCTGGGGCATCGTGATAATTTAAGTAAATATTCAAAGTTTATTGCTTCTCAACACAATAAAAAGGAAAAAATACAAATAGGTATTGGGCATGCGATTTATGAAAAAGGTGCGAAAGAGCTTGCAAAAAAAATAAGAAGTAAGAATCTAAGTATAGATAAATTACAAATTTGTGAACTAGGCCCTGCACTTGGAGCTCATGGAGGGCCGGGAACATTAACTGTATCAACCTGCCCGGTCATATCATTTGATGATCTTTCTCAACAGGATTAATTAGAAATTTGCCTTGATTACGAGAATTGTTCACTTCATTAGTTACCTGCCAAGCATGGAGTTTCGGTATTCTTTGCATCGCATTTTTAAAAAAAGTATTTTTTCCAGTTAACCAATCCCCAATTGCGTTAGATTCAATAATTATTGGCATTCTATGATGTAGTCGTAACATAAAATCATTTGAGGCCATCGTAAGAACTGACGTTGTTTGTATAGTTTCTCCAGTTTTTACATCCGTCCATTTTTCCCAGATTGCGGCTAAAGCAAAAGGCTCACTACTTACCAAAGATATAAAATAGGGAATTCTTTTATTACCACTTTTATGCCACTCATAAAAGCCATCGGCTAACACAATACAACGACGATTCATAAACGCAGAACGAAAAGAGGGTTTCTCTAATATTGTCTCTGCGCGGGCATTGAACATATGATTTCCTATTGCAATATTTTTTGACCAAGACGGTATTAGACCCCAACGAAGAGTTGCAACTTCACGTTTTTTGTTATTTTCTTCTCGAATTGCAGCTACATATTGTGTTGGCGAGATATTGTATCGTGGTTCAGATTTTAATGAACTACGGATACCAAATTTTTCCTCTATTTTTTTATTAGAGGAATAAAAAACAAATCTTCCACACATTCTATTCGCGTATTCCTACACCTTTTTTCATCAGCAATATACTTACAAAAAATAAAAGAATCATGAATACAATCAAAATTATATAAGCATAATAAATATTTATATCTGACGTGCCCAAGATACCGTAACGAAACGCGTTAACCATATATAGAATTGGGTTCAATTTAGAAGCGCTTTGCCAAAAATCAGGCAATAATGATATTGAATAAAATATTCCCCCTAGATATGTGAGTGGGGTTAATATAAATGTTGGTACTATCGTAATATCGTCAAATTTCCTAGCAAAAATTGCATTTATAAATCCAGCTAACGAAAAAACAATCGATGATAACAAAACTACTGATAACATTATGAATGGATGAACAACTTCAATCCGTGTAAAAAATAACGCAATAATGGTTACTAATAAGCCAACTAACATACCGCGTAAGACACCTCCTGAAACATGTCCAATAATGATACTTGCATATGACATTGGTGAAACCAGCATTTCCTGGATATAACCACTAAATTTTGCACCGAAGAATGAAGAGACAACATTTCCATAAGAATTCGTAATTACAGACATCATTATTAAGCCTGGTGCTATGTATTGCATATAATCATAGCCATCCATAGTGCCAATACGACGGCCTATTAAGTTGCCAAAAATTATAAAATAAAGTGTCATTGTGATAGCTGGTGGTACGATCGTTTGTACCCAGATTCGAAGAACCCGATTCATTTCTTTTCTAATAATAGTTCTTACAGCAATTAAATTTAATTGAATGTTCATAAATCACTCTCTGATTCATTTTTGCTATCCACTAAACGCAAAAATAATTCTTCAAGGCGATTTGCTTTATTTCGCATGCTAACCACTTTGATGTTATTTAGATCAAGTTGCTCAAATAAATTATTTATATTTTGATTGGGCCCTTTTTCAACCTCTAACTCACAATCATTACGCAATTTAACTTTGAAACCCTCAAGAAAAGGTGCTTGTTTCAGATCAACTGCTAAATTAAGAATAAGTACTTCTCGTTGTATTTTACGCAAGACTGTACTCATTCTTGCATCTTCTATTATTTTACCCTCATCAATAATAGCAATATGGCGACACAAAGTTTCGGCTTCTTCTAAGTAATGAGTTGTTAATATAATCGTAGTGCCTGATTCATTAATTTTTTGAAGATAATTCCACATTGAGCGACGAATTTCGATATCTACTCCAGCTGTCGGCTCATCTAGGATCAATAAACTTGGCTCATGTACTAGCGCTCTTGCAATCATCAATCTACGCTTCATTCCTCCTGATAAACTCATGGCAACATCTTTACGTCGATCCCATAAGTGAAGAGCACGGAGGTATTTTTCTGCTCTTTTTCTGGCTACCTTTCCTCCAATACCGTAATAGCCCGCATGGTTAATTACGATATTAAGTACGGTGTCCCAAAGATTAAGATTAACCTCCTGAGGAACTAAACCAACAAAAGATTTAGCAGCTTCGAGATCTTTATCTAAATTATGACCAAAAATTTCTACCTCGCCACATGATTTATTGATTAATGAACTGATAATACCAATAGCTGTAGATTTTCCTGCGCCATTCGGTCCCAATAAAGCATAAAAATCACCTGCATCTACTGTCAGATCGATGCCTTTAAGCGCTTGATTACCGTTATCATATGTTTTTTGAAGGTTTCTTATTTTTAAAGCATTCATAATCTTTGGTATAGTCGTGATGTTACATCTAAGTCGTTACTGCTTTTTATCTAAAAATTATATTAATGTATTATCCACTAATTGATATAAATTGTAATAACATAAAGACGCGATATTCAGTATGGAAGAACACAATGTTTTTGCCGGTGCATTCGTTGACCGAAAGACACTTAAGCGCAAAGATAATGATTGGCTTGAAAAGGCGCTATTACAGGAAAATACTCGCTTCATTCCAATCTGGGATGAGTGTTTTCTAGTAAATGAAACACTCACAAAACTTATATTCCTGAAAAGCAATGATTTTAATTATTCACAAACTAAGAAAAATAATATTTTTCTTGGGTATTTCCGCGGACATCCAATATTTGCAATCATAATGAATGAAAATATAAAAACCCCATTCAGTAAAATTGGTAAATTTAAGAATCTTCGTTATCTTGGCAATGTAATAGCAACTGATGAAGCTAATTTAGCTGCTTATATTTGTGGATTAGTTAAGTGGCACGATTCTCAAATATTCTGCTCTAAATGTGGATCTTTGACAAAACCAGAAAAAGGAGGAAATTCACGGCGCTGCAAAAATAGTGTTTGTGATAATACAATTTTTCCAAGAGTAGATCCTGCGATTATTGTTTTAGTTACCAATGGTGAAAAATGCTTACTTGGAAGGCAGGCCGGTTGGCCTAAAGAACGTTATTCAACAATTGCTGGATTTGTTGAACCAGGGGAAAGTTTAGAAGATGCTGTTTGCCGTGAGGTATTTGAAGAAACTAATATTGTTGTTTGTAAAATTGAATATTGCAGTTCACAGCCATGGCCATTTCCATCTTCACTAATGCTCGGTTTTACTGCAGAAGTTGATTCCACAGTTGACCAAAATATTTGTTTAAATGATGAGGAATTAGAGCATGCTGCTTGGTTTTCCCGGAAAGAATTACTATCAGATTTTCCTAAACTTCCAAATAAAATGTCAATAGCTCGAAGACTTATTGATACTTGGATTACACTTTCTAACTCTAGATAAAATTAATTTAATTTTCATCCTATAAATAAATATGCGATAACCATTTACTTATATCTGTTATTTCTTTTGAAGAAATAGTGTGGCCCATCGAATATTCATGCCAATCAACTGAATAACCAGACTCGATAATTTTATTAGCTGACTCTCTACCCCAGTCAATTTCTAACACTGGATCGAATGTGCCATGCGCCATAAAAATTGGTAAGTTTTTTCGACATATTGCGGTATCTGAAATATCAGATAAAGCTACATAAGTAGAAAGCGCCATTAGTCCTGCTATATTGTAGCTTGACTGTAATGCTGTATGTATAGCAACAGCACCGCCCTGCGAAAACCCAGCAATAACAATCTTATCTTCCTTTATGCCGCGTTTAATTTCTTTATCAATTAAACAACATAGAAAATCACAGCTTTTTAAAAAACTTTCTCTATCAGCTCTTCCCTCACGATCAAAACTTAATATGTCGTACCATGAACGCATAGCCATTCCATTATTGACAGTCACTGGCTGAATTGGAGCATGCGGAAAAACGAAACGTAATGGAATATCTTTTGGTAGATTTAGTTCCGGCACAATTTGTTCAAAATCATGGCCATCCGCTCCTAAGCCATGTAGCCAGATAATACTTCCAATAGGGTTAGTGTCAGTGTTTATTTCAATACTTTCAATCTGTTGCAAAAGTTACTCCAATCTTTTAAAAAATAATACTAACGCATAAATTAAGATAGATTGATGAATAATTGACTTAATATGATCATTATTGCATAATTATGTGCATATTTATGCAGGAATTTATATGTCTACAACACACCATGAAAAACGTCGCGAAATTCTTAGACAGCTGTTAACAAAAGGCAATTCTCAAACACAGGAAATGTTAGTGCTTGCTTTAAACGAACTAGGTTATAAATCTATTCAATCAAGTGTTAGCCGTGATCTTAAAGGACTTGGTGCAATCAAAACAAGCAAAGGATATGAACTTCCCGAAGAAAATGATTTAAACGACAATCATTTTGCAGAAGTTAATGATCTTTTAAGAGCAATGTTACCTGCGGGACCTAATTTACTTGTTGTTGATACTGCAATTGGCGCGGCACAACGCGTTGCGTTAGCCTTTGATCGTTGCAATTGGCCAGAAGTTGTTGGCAGTATAGGTGGGGATGACACGGTATTTGTTGCAACTGAATCTGGCGTTGCACAAAAAAATATAATCTCAAAAATTAAGCACTTTTCTAGACTTTAGCTTTTGGAGAAATTTGTGAAAACAGACACATCACCTATTATTTTGGCATTTTCAGGCGGCCTGGATACTTCATTCTGTGTTCCTTGGTTAAAGGAAAATTATAATCGAGAAGTTATCACTGTATGCATTGATACTGGAGGTATTAGTGACAATGCTGCGGTAAAACTCAAAGAACGATCCATTGCTTTAGGTGCAATAGATCATATTCTAGTAAATGCAAAACAAGATTTTTTTGATAATGTTATAAAGCATTTAATTACAGGTAACGTGTTGCGTGGACAAGCTTACCCCTTATGTGTTGGAGCTGAAAGAGGTCTCCAAGCAGAAAAGATTGCAAAGATTGTCGCTGAGCGAGGTGCAACAACAGTTGCCCACGGATGTACAGCAGCAGGTAACGATCAAGTAAGATTTGAAGTAGCCCTAAGAACATTAAACCCTGGATTAAAAATCTTAGCGCCAGTTCGAGATAACAATTGGATTCGAGAAAAGCAATTAAATTACCTTAAAGAAAATCATTTACCTTTACCGTCTCAGGGTTCTTCTTACTCTATAAATCGAGGTTTATGGGGTATCACGATTGGCGGTCAAGAAACTTTAACTTCGGTGTCATCAATACCAGAATCAGCATGGGTTCTATCGCCAACTGCTTTTTTGAAGCCCCTTGAAAAATCTACTCACAGTCTTGAATTTTTTCAAGGTGTTCCGGTTGCTCTAAACAAAAAGAAGTTTACCCCAGTAAAACTTATTGAAGAACTTGAAAAAATTGCGGGAAGCTATGGTATTGGGCGAGGCATTCATCTTGGCGATACAGTTCTCGGTACTAAAGGACGAGTTGCATTTGAAGCGCCTGCAGCAGCAACGCTAATCACAGCACATCGAGAACTTGAAAAGTTAGTTTTAAGTGCTCAACAAATGCGCGTTAAAGATAGTATCTCTGCAATATATGGAGATCTAGTGCATGAGGGAAAACAGTTGGATTTAGTTTGTGAAGATATTGAAGCCTTTTTTAATTCCTCTCAAAAACGTGTCAGTGGAACAGTTACCTTCACGTTACAACCAGGGAATTTGTTTATTGAAGGAACAAATTCAAAATATTCGCTACTATCGGCAACTAAAGGTGTGTATGGAGAATCTGCAGGTGAATGGACTGCCGTTGATACGCTTGGTTTTGCAAAAATTTTGTCTTTAACAGGTTCGCTCCAAACAAAAGCAGCGGAAGAATAATATGAGAAATATTGTAGTTGATAAAATAGCATCCATTGCTCAACACAATGACATAACTTCTGTGCTAAGACTTTCGTCTGAAATCACATGCGAAGAAGGAATACTTATTGCTGTACGTGTATTGAATAACAAATCTAGATATAACCAGCTTGAGTTAACATCAGGTCGAATGGCGACTATCACTATGGGTGATGTTGTCGTTGGAGCGCTTGGGCATCGTAATGCTCTTAGAGGTTATTCTGGACATTTACCAAATGAGCTTTCAGTTGGTGATCATGTGCAAATTCTTAATATAGGTGGAGTAATCGGTATTTGTGATTCAACAAATCCTGAGGTTGGCACTGCATTTAACTGTGAAGTACTCGGGACTGTCTTAGAATTTCCTTACCTAGGGGAGCGCATTGGTGTGCCAGCGCGTGCTGGGTCTTCTAAACTTGATATCAATTCAAAATTAAATGTCAACAATGTTCCTGTGGTAGCGCTTGCCGGTACTTGCATGGATTCTGGTAAAACAGCTGCAGCTTGTGCAATAGTTGGTAGATTGCGACATCTTGGTTTAACCGTAGCTGCCTGCAAAGCTGCGGGCGTTTCATTGCGTAGAGATGTGCTTGCAATGGAAGATGCGGGCGCAAAATATACAATGATTTTTTCAGATCTTGGTATTGTTACCACAACAGCTAAGAATGGCCCTGCTATTACACGCTCTCTATTGACTAGTATGGGTGAAAAAGAACCCGATGTTATTGTCCTTGAGCTAGGTGACGGTTTACTTGGAACATATGGCGTTGGAGCGATACTAGCTGATAAACAAATTAAGAAGTCATTAACAGCAGTTGTGCTTTGTGCTAACGACCCTGTATCAGCTTGGGGAGGAGTAAAAATTCTACGAGATGAATTTAACATTGAGCCTGCAGTTGTAACTGGGCCAGCTACAGACAATGATGTTGGTATTCAGCAAATTGCTGATCGTCTATCTTTACCAGGAATCAACGCACTCTCAAGTGGCTTTGTATTAGGCGATAAGATTGCTGAGTTGCTTGGCAAGGATTAATTATGAATAACTCAATTAAAGCAGTTGTTATAGGCGCCAATGGCTACGTTGGTGGTGAATTATTGAGGTTGATAGCAAATCATCCAAATTTTGATCTTGCTGCAGCTGTTTCTAACAGTAGTAATGGACAACTCGTTAGTAAAACTTTCGGTCATCTCTCTCAAGCGTTACCTGATACTTATTTTGTTTCTCGTGACGATTGGATGAAAAATATTGAAGATGGTGCCAATGTTGCTTTATTTTCTGCTGCTCCGCATGGAGCGTCAGCTCAAACTCTAGCAGCGGTTATTGAAGTTGGTAAAAAGAAAAAGTTTAATCTTCACATTGTAGATTCATCTGCTGATTTTAGATTTCCTGAACAATCTACCTGGGAAACAATATACGGTATTGAGCATGGTGCGCCAGATTTATCAAATAGTTTTAGTTGTGCTCTACCTGAGCATCTTGATGTTATATCTACTGATCATGTTGGGCACCCGGGCTGTTTTGCAACAGCGAGCTTGCTTGCGACAGTGCCACTTGCCAAGTCAGAATTAATACAATCAGATATTTTTATTTCAGGTATAACTGGTAGTACTGGATCTGGGCGAAGCCCGCAGACAGGCACTCATCACCCAGATCGTAATAGCAATTTATATGCATATAATCCGTTATTTCATCGTCACTCTCCGGAGATTGAACACCTAACCAAAATTGCGAGTGGGTATAATACAAATGTGCATTTCGTACCTCATTCAGGGTCATTTGCAAGAGGTATTCATGTGACTGTTCAAGCTAAAACAGTTAAAGCTGTTAATAAAAAACAGCTTTTAGAAATATATTTAGACGCTTATAAAAACTCGCCATTCATTGAAATAGTGGATAAAACGCCAAAATTAAAGAATGTCGTTGCAAGCAACATGTGTCATATTGGAATTGCTACTGATGGTGATTCAATAGTTATTATGAGTGTAATCGATAATCTAATAAAAGGTGCAGCTGGAGGCTCCATACAGTGGATGAATCGACTCTGGGATCTACCTGAAACCTCTGGTCTTACTGCCTCAGCACCAGGTTGGACTTAATTATTATGAGTGACAATCAAATAATATCGTCAAATCCACTAGTTCGTGAAGCAAATGCAATGGTGCCTGTCTATGGACAACTGCCGTTTGTTCCAGAAAGAGCTTTTGGATGTGATATATATACAAACGATGGTCGATGTATTCTTGATCTTTATGGGGGTCATGCGGTTGCAGCACTAGGCTATAGTCATCCAAAACAAATAAAAATAATAACAGATCAATGCGGTAAATTACTTTTTCAAAGTAACGTAGTTGCTCTAGATATAAGAGCTCAAGCTGCAGAAAAGCTTATAAATATTACCCCAAAAGAGCTGAACCGCGTTTTTTTTGTAAATTCAGGTGCCGAAGCAAATGAAAATGCTTTGCGTATGGCATGTATGGCATCAGGACGTAAAAAAATACTTGCTATAACTCATGGTTTTCATGGTCGGACTGCTGCTGCTGCTGCAATAACATGGAATGCTGAACGCTGGTATGGCTTTGCAGAAAAACCATTTGAGGTTGATTTCATAGCTCGGGATGATATCGAATCTGCAAAAAGAATGATTAACGACGACATAGCAGCGGTAATATTTGAACCTGTTCAGGGTGTTGCTGGTGGCTATGATTTATCTACAAAATTTATTAGAGCTTTACGTAAGTTAACAAAAGCACATGGTGCACTTTTAATTGCGGATGAAGTTCAGTCTGGAATGGGTCGTTGTGGCAAGTTCTTTGCAGTGGATATACACGATGTTGCACCTGATATCCTTACAAGCGCAAAAGCATTAGGTGGTGGAATTCCATGCGGAGCCGTTCTTTGCAGTGAAGAAGTTGCATCTTCTTTTGGTAATGGTGATTTAGGCACTACATTTGGTGGTGGCCCGTTAGCGGCGGCGGCAATAGTAGCCACTATCGATATAATTAATGAGGAAAATCTTCTCTATAATGTATGTCAATCCGAAGTGGCTATTAGAAAAAAATGTATCACTGGGCCTATAAAAAAGATTCAAGGAAAAGGTCTCTTATTGGGTTTAATTTGTGATCGTCCAGCAGTGGAGGTACGTGATGCACTTTTGGAACAAAATATCCTAACGGGAACCAGTAGTGATCCAAATGTAATTAGAATACTTGCTCCTTTGATCCTAAAATCAGAACACATTGATCAACTCGCTAAGGCGTTAAAAAATATTACACCTTTAAATAACTAAGAGAAATATTGATGAAATCTTTTAATAATCTGGCTGATTTTTCAAATGAAGAAATTCAAGCACTTGTGGAGCTAGCAGGTCGACTCGACTCGCACCCGGAGCCAGAAGCCTTGAAAGGAAAAGTTTTATCACTTTTATTTTTAAATCCTTCTTTACGAACTTTAGCTTCTTTCCAGGCAGCAATGACACGTCTTGGAGGAGGATCATTTGTAATTTCACCTGACATGTCCATCCATGGAATAGAAACCAGACCGGGTATCGTTATGGACGGGGCGGCGGCTGAACATATTAGGGAGGCTGTTCCAGTAATTGCATCCTATGGTGATGCTATTGGTATTCGAGCTTTTGCTGAACGCAAAAACATTGAAACAGATATACAAGAAAAAGAATTTAATTCTTTGGTAAATTTAATTGATACACCGTATATAAATATGGAATCCGCAATGAACCATCCTTGTCAGAATCTTGCAGATTGGAAAACTATGGATGACCTAGAGATTCCAAAAAATGGTGGTAAGTTTGTTATAAGCTGGGCTTACCATCCACTTGCTTTACCATTGGCTGTACCAGTTTCTACTCTTTACATGGCAGCTAAACGCGGTATGGATGTAACGGTGTTAAGGCCAGATGGCTTTGAATTGCCAGCTCCTTTAATGCAACAAGCAACTTCAGTTGCAACCTTAAATGGTGGATCTGTAAAAGAAACTGATCAACAAAAAGAAGCTATGGAAGGCGCTCATGTTATTTATGCAAAATCATGGTCATCTACACGTCATTACGGTGAAAAGATTAATGACCAAAAGCTACGTGAACAATATCTTGATTGGTGTATAGATGAACCCTGGTTTGATAATGCTAAAGAAGATTGTCGTTTCATGCACTGCTTACCTGTAAGGCGAGGCGTAGTTGTAAGTGACAACATACTTGATGGTCCACGAAGTGTTGTTATTCATGAAGCACGTAATCGTATGCTTGCACAAATGGCTGTGCTTCATCAAATGCTTGGAAAATAAATATGAGCAAAAAAAATGATCATGCAATAGTAGTCTCAGCGCTTAAACATGCAGCTCCCTATATACGTCTTTACAAAGGAAAGATTTTTGTAATTAAAGCAGGTGGAGAAATTTTTGCTGATAAAGTAAAAGCTGCTGCATTAATGGAACAGGTTGGGATTCTTTACCAAGTTGGTGTGCAAATTGTATTAATTCATGGCGGGGGGCCGCAATCTACAAAACTTGCATCTGATTTGGGACTTGAAACCACCTTTATTGAAGGTCGTCGTGTAACAAATAGTGAATCACTGGATGTGGCGACAATGGTTCTAAATGGTCAAATCAATACTAGAATTCTAGCTACTTGTAGAGACTTACAAATACCTGCTGTTGGTATCAGTGGCGTTGATGCAGGATTAATTCGTGCACATAAACGACCACCTGTAGAGTGTGATGGAAAAGCTTCAATTGATTATGGTTTTGTTGGTGATATTGATTCCGTTGATGCGGATGTTCTTCGTAAGCAACTTGACAACGGAATGATGCCAGTTGTGAGTCCAATCTCTTGCGATGAATCAGGTACTATTCTTAATATTAATGCAGATACAGTTGCAGCAGCGATTGCTGCTGAACTAGGCGCTGAAAAACTTATACTGGCAACAGGGGCTGCTGGAATACTTGAAGATATTAATGATCCAACTTCACTGATAAGTTATTTAGACAGAGCTGCATTAAAAAAACTCTGTAAGTCAGGAAGCATTGCAGATGGTATGCTTCCAAAAGCTGCAGCAATAGACTCTGCTATTGCAAATGGAGTACAGCGTGTGCATGTTATTTCTAGTAAAGTTGCTAATAGTATACTTCTTGAAGTGTTTACTAATGAAGGAACAGGAACTCTTATTGTTGATGATATTGAAGGATTAACGCCTGCTGAAAAAAGTGCTGACTTATGAGTAGACTCTGGGAAAAAGGCTTACCGCTAGACAAACGAATCTTGCAATACACCGCAGGAGAAGATCATCTATTAGATGCTCGGCTGGTCGTATATGATGTGCTTGCTTCAATTGCTCATGTTGAAATGTTAGCCGCTCAAAACTTAATTAAAGAATCTGACTGCACTCTAATTTGTAATGGCTTAACTGAGCTCGGCAAAAGTTTTGAGGCAGGTGAATGGGATATCAGCCTAGAAGATGAGGATGCACACACTGCCCTTGAATCAAGATTAACTGATGCAATTGGTCAAGTGGGAGGTCGACTACACTTAGGACGCTCTAGAAATGATCAAGTCTTGACAGCTCTAAGAATGTATTTAAGAGATGCGGCAGTTGATCTTACAAAACGTGTTGTAAAATTAAGACAGACAATTACAATTCTTCAAAATGATCAAGGTAATATTAAGTTGCCTGGTTATACACATATGCAACATGCGATGCCATCATCCGTAGCACTCTGGTGTAATGGCTTTGAGGAAGGATTCAAAGATGCTGCAGAAGGATTAGCATTATTAAAAAAACGGATAAATAAAAATCCATTAGGAAGTGCTGCTGGTTATGGAACCCCAGGACTTCCAATCGATCGAGAGATGACAACACAAAAACTTGAATTTGATATTACTCAAAATCCTGTTACAGCTGTACAACTATCAAGGGGTAAAGCTGAGAGTGCTTTCCTTTTTGAAATAACTTTATTGCTTCAAGATCTAGGTCGCATGGCTAGTGATTTACTATTGTTTTATACGCAAGAATTTGCCTATATATCGCTTCCAACAGAGGTAACAACTGGATCATCAATAATGCCACAAAAACGTAATCCTGATGTTCTGGAGCTACTTAGAGCTTCATCATCAACTTCACATGCTTGCCTTAATGAAGCACTGATGATTACAGCAAAGCTTACATCAGGCTATCATCGGGACTTGCAAAGATTAAAATTGCCATTGTTTCGTTCCATTGATTTAGCTATTGATAGCGTGGATATCATGGCATATCTTTTGGGCGGACTGAAATTTATTCCAGAAAACATTAATCTTGATCAAGGGATTTATGCAACTGAAGAAGCATACAAACTAGTGCAAGAAAAAAATATTCCTTTTCGTGATGCCTACAAAGAAATTGCTAAGCGGTTCACAAAATAGTGCATCTTTTATAAATTAAATTTTTATAATATAACTAGTACC
Source organism: Gammaproteobacteria bacterium (assembly GCA_002685275.1). Next base: position 8,775 of record NYWX01000002.1, on the reverse strand, counting down.
CTCTAACATTAACGAACGATTAATATTATGAAATGTACTTTATTATTTTTTGTTGTGCCTGCTTTCATGCTGTTTACCTCAAGTTGTGGACAAAGTGGTCCTTTGTATATTCCTGCACATTCAAGTCAAATTATTTCTCCCTCATTGCAAGAAATAAATAAGATTGGTAACCATGAAAAAAATGAGGGCACCATCAAAATTATTGGGCAGAAATAATAATGCCCGATATTGTTTTAATAGATGGATCTTCTTATTTATATCGTGCTTACCATGCATTACCCCCACTGACCAATACTGAAGGTGAGCCAACAGGCGCGTTGCATGGAGTATTAACAATGATACAAAAGCTCCTTCGTAAGGAGCAACCCAACAACATTGCCATTATTTTTGATGCGCCTGGCAAAACATTTCGTGATGAACTATACCCTAAATATAAGAATAACCGGCCACCCATGCCTGATGAATTACGCTCCCAGATTCAACCAATCTTAGATGCAATTAAAGCAATGGGGCTCCCATTACTGCAAATAAAAGGGGTAGAGGCCGATGATGTTATTGGAACTTTATGCAAGCAGGCTTATGAAGAAAATCTTGATGTATTAGTTTCTACTGGTGATAAAGATTTAGCCCAATTAGTAAATAAAAAGGTTTCATTGATTAATACAATGAATGATTCGTTGATGGATCGTGAAGGGGTCAAATCAAAATTTGATGTCTTCCCAGAACAAATTGTTGACTACATTGCTTTGGTAGGCGATACATCAGATAACATCCCAGGCGTTCCAAAAGTAGGTGCTAAAACAGCTGCGAAATTACTAAATTTATATGGAGATGTTGATGTTATTTTAGAAAATATCAATGAGATTAAAGGAAAGGTGGGTGACAGCCTTCGAGAAAATATAGAGCAACTTCATCTATCACAGAATCTTGCGACGATTCGGTTGGATCTTAATCTTTCAGTCAACATCAAAGATTTGATACCAACAAAAGCTGATAATGATCGTTTGCGTGAAATCTTTGAACATTATGAATTACGCTCTTTGTTAGAACAAATTGATGATAAAAAAGAGCATCATCCTGATTTAAAGAAGAAAACAGAAATAAAAAATTATGAAACTATCCACACTTGGAAGGACTTTGATCGTTGGTTAAAAAAAATTAATAAATCAAAACTCACTGCTTTTGATACTGAAACTACTAACATTTACTATATGGATGCAAAAATTGTTGGATTGTCATTGTCTGTTAGTAAAAATGAAGCAGCTTATATTCCTCTATCTCATGATTACCCAGGNGCACCGGAACAACTTCCATTAAATGATGTGCTTGAAAAACTTCGTAGTTGGTTTGAAGATGCAAGTAAGAAAAAGGTTGGCCACCACCTAAAATATGACGCGCATATCCTTGCTCGATATGGCATCACATTAGCAGGCATGCAATTTGATTCTATGCTGCAATCATATGTGCTGAATAGTGTTGCAACGCGTCATAATATGAATTCGGTTGCTAAATATTATTTAGATTATGAAACCATTCATTATGAAGATGTAGCTNGTAAAGGTGTAAAACAACTTAAATTTAATCAAGTTGACTTAGAGGTCGCAGCTCCTTATGCAGCTGAGGATGCTGATATCACATTGCGACTACATAAAGTTTTATGGGATCAACTTTGTGAGAATGTGCAATTAAAAAGTGTTTATGAAAATATAGAACAACCACTCATACCAGCACTATTAAAAATAGAAGAAAATGGGGTACTCATTGATCGAAAGATGCTCACTACACAAAGTAATGAGCTTGCTAAAAAGATAGTAAAACTTGAGAAAAAAGCTCATGAATTAGCTGGACAACCATTTAATCTTAGTTCTCCTAAGCAACTACAAGAAATCCTTTTTGGACAACAAGGTTTGCCAGTAATTAGGAAAACACCTAAGGGTCAACCCTCAACAGCAGAAGATGTATTAGTTGAATTGGCAAATGATTATGAATTACCAGCTGTTATTTTAGAATTCAGGGGAATTAGCAAACTTAAAAGTACTTATACTGACAAATTGCCATTACAAATATCTAAAGTTACTGGAAGAGTCCACACATCATACCATCAAACAGTAACTGCTACTGGTCGACTTTCTTCAACTGACCCTAATTTACAAAATATACCTATTAGAACACCAGAAGGTCGCCGAATCAGACAGGCATTTATTGCGCCTGCAGGTCAAGTGCTTTTAGCGGCAGATTATTCTCAAATTGAGTTACGCATCATGGCCCACCTATCTTCAGACCCTACTCTTATAAAAGCATTCTCTGAAGAAAAAGATGTGCATCGAGCGACTGCTGCTGAAGTTTTTTCTTTAACCATTGATGAGATTACTCATGAACAACGCCGTGCAGCCAAGGCTATCAATTTTGGCTTAATGTATGGCATGTCTGCATTTGGATTATCCAAACAACTTGGAATTTCAAGAGGTGAAGCCCAAGAATATGTTGATATGTATTTTGATCGTTACCCAGGTGTTAAAAATTACATGGACAACATACGAGAAACTGCTAAAACCAATGGATTTGTTGAAACGGTTTTTGGTCGTAGACTTTATCTTCCCGAAATCAATGCTCGTAATGTTAATCGTCGCCAGTATGCTGAACGCACTGCAATTAATGCGCCCATGCAAGGCACTGCAGCTGATATTATTAAACGCGCTATGATATCAGTTCATAACTGGCAGCAAGATGAAAAACCTGGGGCTAGCATGATTATGCAAGTACATGATGAGCTCGTCTTTGAAGTAGATAAAGATAAAATTGAGACTGTAAAAAAACATATTAGAGATTTAATGAATAATGCAGCATCACTATCAGTTCCATTAAGAGTGGATATTGGTATTGGTAAAAACTGGGATGAAGCGCACTAGCTTTTTAAATAAATTTAAATTTTATTTTTTTATCTCTATCGATAAGAATTCATTTAATTTTTCACGTGCACTGTCTTCGCCTAAGCGTGTCATGGCTGAAAAAGTTTGCACCGTTGCTACATTATCAAGGTCACCTTTTACTTCTAGTAGTGCTTTTGATATTTGATTCCGTTTTAGTTTATCGGCTTTTGTAAGTAAAACATGAACTGGGAGTGAAATTTGTTCTGCAAAATTTAGCATTTGTAAATCAAAGAATGTGATTTGTCTTCTAATATCTAAAATTAAGAATAACCCACTTAAACTTTGTCGAGTCTCAAAATAATCAACCATAAGATTTTGCCAATGACGTTTCTTTCCATCTGATACTTTTGCAAATCCGTATCCAGGTAAGTCTACAAGGCGTTTTGATTCATGCAGTTCAAAAAAATTGACTAATTGTGTGCGGCCAGGTGTTTTACTTGTTCGAGCAAACTGACGTCGATTAACAATGACATTAATCGCACTCGATTTACCAGAATTTGAGCGTCCAGCGACTGCAACTTCAGCTCCTGAATCAGTAACAAACTGACTCAATTCATTAGCACTCTTAATAAAATTAGCATTTGGGTACTGAGACATAAGGTAAGCTCTACGGATAATGTGTATAATTTATCATTAATCGATACAGTATCAATTAAATAATCTGAAGTGTTCAGTAATATGGCAAAATATATTTAAATAACTAGGGAACTCCCCATTTTACTGGCAAAGCATATTAAATTAATCATTAATTTTTTTTATACACTCAACCTAATAAAATATTGAATATGAAAATAAAGATATCTCATTTAATCATCTTTTTAAGTCTTACTCTAAGCACCATAGCTACAAAAGCAGAAAGTTTAGTTGATGGTTCATTGGAAGCTGGCAAACAACGAGCGATCACTTGCACAGCTTGTCATGGAGCTGAGGGAAATAGTTCAATCCCAATGTGGCCAAACATAGCAGGTCAAGGTGCTCCATATACGCTCTCACAACTCAGAGCATTTAAAAATGCAAGCCGAAATAATCCATTAATGTATGCTCAAGCAATGATGTTATCTGATACTGATATGAAAGATCTTGCCGTGTACTATGAGAGTCTCCCCACTGCAAAGCAATCAGTCTCTGATGAGAGCCTAATTGAGCTTGGTGAGGCTCTTTACAGAGGTGGAAAAAAAGAAACTAAAGTTCCTGCTTGCCTTGCTTGTCACGGGCCTAGTGGACGTGGAAACATAGCTGCTAAATATCCGTCCTTACAAGGGCAGCACGCTCAATACACAGCTAAACAATTAAATGATTATGCAAGCGGTGTGCGAGTAACAGATGGAAAAACTCGTATTATGCGAAATATTGCAGTAAAGCTTAGTGAGGAGGATATAACTGCGCTATCCTCTTATATTCAAGGTCTTAGGTAAATATGAAATATACTATTTGGATTACTATTCTCCTTTTTTTGGTTGCTGGTTGCGATAAAGAAGAGGTGGTTGAAATTTCTATTGAGGAATCTGAGGAAAATCTCAGTGAAGATATTCTTGAGTCAGAAAAAATAGACACGCCCATAGCTCAATCACTTGAAGTTGTTGAAGAGTCTTCCTCTGAAATAGAATCAAAAAATAAAGCCATTGTTCTGGCTCGTGAAGATAACCTCATAAAGACAACCGCTAAAATTTGGAAATACAGAGAGGGGCGGGATTTTTCACGCCTAGTGCCAACTCAACCAACTACTGGAAGTGCCGATAAAATAGAAGTAGCTGAAATCTTTATGTATAGCTGTCCACACTGTCTCACTCTAGAGCCACACCTGAATGAATGGACTCAAGATTTAGATTCTAATGTTCGATTTGTTAGAATCCCTGCGATTTTTAACCAATTAGCTCAAATGCACGCTCAGCTTCACTACACAAAAATATTTCTTTCAAAAAATGGCTTGCTTAAAGATCCAACAGCATTCCATCAGTTAATTTTTGAGGAATATCACAACCGTGGTAACCGCTTGACTTCCAAAGCAGCTATCGAGCGACTGTTTGCTAGAGCAGGCATCGAATCAGATGATTTTAATCGCACATGGAATTCATTTGAGGTGAATCAAGCATTACGCATTGCTCAAGATCTTGCCCGACGCTATAACGTAATGAGTGTTCCAATGGTAGTTGTAAACGGTAAATACCAAACAGATGTCAGTCAGTCTGGAGGAATACCTCNGCTATTTGAGGTCATTGATGAACTTATTGAACGCGAAGGAGTACGTTAAACGGTATTTTCTGCAATCACTTCAAGAGATCCATTTTCCTTACGGTGCCAATAGAGCTCGACTACAATGTTTATATTTTGATTAAAATCTCCTATCACTAAACGAAACCGACTCAAATATAGATCGTCTTCTTCCGGGTAAGCTAATAGCAATAGATCTTCGATTTTAACCATCTTATTTTTTGATAGTTCGTTTGATTTGATTGAAAACAAAGAGTTCTCAGATTCATTAAAATCTGAATGATCGGAATCAATTCTATGTAAAGATAAATAGGTATGAATATCTTTACTGGATTTATTTAAAGCCCACGAAGATACGGCAGATTCAAGCTCCAATCTCAGAGCTTGTTTATTTTTAAGAGTGTTATTAAAAAGATTTCTGGTCACCAAAACAGGAGTTAAATTACTTTTTATAGACCCCTGAAGGGATCTAAGATCGTCATTCTCCATCGCAATACAACCATCAGTGTCGTACTTAGGTCTTTGGCCGCCATTTGGGTCAACGCCGTGCAGCCAAATTCCACTACCAGTTCTTTTTAACTGCTTATCCCAAAAATTAGGGTAATCTAAAACATAAGCTGTTGCTCCATACTTTTCATGAAGTTTACTTGTATCCAATTGTTCTGTAACAAAATAAAGGCCTAATGGTGTACGTTTGTCACCTGATCGCTGTTTACCAGGTCCTTTTTTTCCAATCGACATATAAAAACTTTTTATAATAGTAAGGTTGCCATCCACATTACTGAATTGATGTATTTTTGATGTCGATGTTTCAGCAACAAAAAAAATTTCAACAGAATCTGGTACACGAATCAAAGAATTGAAATGTTGATCTTCTCCAAAAACTGAATTGGAAATTACGAGAAAAATTACAATATAAAAAATTCGTTTCATAAATTAATGTTTCACTTAATTTGAAATAATTATATATAATAGCAGGATAAAACAACTTTATATTTTCGGAAAAATTACTAATGATGCTTTGTAGCATCTTGAGAGTAAACCCCAAATTTAACTTATAATAAGAAATTTAACTGTAAAGCTCGTTTTTGTGCCTCATTAAATTTCTATGCATGCTGGTTACTTAAAAAAATTTTAAAAATTTTTGGAGTTGGACTTGAGTCAAGAAGAAAAATTTTGGGATAAATATTCCATAACTATTTTTACAATCTTATTCTTAGCATTTATTTTTTATTTAGTAAAAATATATGATCTTACGCAGGATGTTTATGTGCGTAACATTAATGATATCCAAGCAGAAGTAAGTGATCGAATTCGCCCCGTTGGGCAGGTTTATAGATTGGAGCAAGAAAAAGAAATATTAGTAATAGTTGAAAAAGAATTACCAATTCAAGAAGCTATTGTTAGCGCTATGTCTGGGATGCAAGTTTATAATACCGCCTGCGCTGCGTGTCATAGCATGGGGATCGGTGGGGCGCCTATTATGGGAGATATTGAAGCATGGTCTGATCGTATTACCCGAGGCATTGCGATGCTTAAACAGAATGCTGTGAAAGGATACATTGGATCTGTTGGATATATGCCGCCAAAAGGAGGTCGTACTGATTTATCGGATGCTGAAGTTGAAGCAGCAGTAGATTACATGGTCAGTCAATCTGAATAATTTTATATTTAAATCTGAAAAAATTATAGATCTTAGGTTGTTTCTAAAATAAAGTTAAAACGTAATTAACATTCAGAAAATAATTAGGTGTTTAAGATGATCGACAAATTTGCTTTACTTGTACATTGGGTTGGCTTTGTTTGTGCAATCTTTTTTGGTGTTTTATTTATCGGTACGGCAGTAAAACCAGAATATGCTAATGACAGCATGCTGTTATCTATGTTAGGTATATTTGCTTGCATTGCATGCTCAGGACTTGGCTGGTTAGCTAGATATGTTTTGGTAGGAAAAGTGGATTTCCTGCCATGGAAAATGTCGGATAACCAAAAATAATGATATTAAAATATCAACGCATATCAATAAAATAAATTACAAAAGAAGTCATTACCCACATATTAGTAACCACACTTAGAAGCGCAAGCAGGAAGTGTTTCATTTTTTATCCTTTGAATGAAAGAAATAAAATTACGGGTTATGTTATTAGAAAAATATTATTACATATTTCCATATTTTAATAAAAAAAAGCGGGCCTTAGGGCCCGCTTAGTACTGAATTGGATCAATTCAGTGGGGGGAGAAAAGAATTATTGATATTCTTAAGTCTTTATTTAGTTGGTGAAAACTCCGGATAAGCTTCGAGACCGCATTCAGCGATGTCGACACCTTCGTCTTCTTCTTGTTCTGAAACACGAATCCCTACGGTCTTTTTCAGAATCATCCAAACTATCAAACTTGTTATAAACACCCAAGCAAAAATAGATACGATACCCAGAAGTTGAACAAGGATGTTAGCATCAGAATTGGAGATGCAAACCGCAATTATTCCCCAGATTCCTACAACACCATGTACAGAAATGGCGCCTACTGGATCATCTATTTTGAGCTTGTCCAATGCAACAATTGAGAAAACAACAAGTAAACCACCAATTGCTCCAATGAAAGATGCTGTTATAGGAGCAGGAGTAAGTGGTTCAGCTGTGATTGCTACTAGGCCAGCAAGCGCACCATTTAAAGCCATGGTTAAATCAGCTTTACCAAACCAAAATTTTGATAGCAACAGTGCTGCTACAAGACCGCAAGCAGCAGCCATATTAGTGTTTACAAAAATTAACGATACAGCGTTTGCTTCACCTACATTAGATACTATTAATTCTGAGCCTCCATTAAACCCAAACCAACCCAGCCAAAGAATTAATGTTCCAAGTGTTGCTAAAGGTAAGTTACATCCAGGTATTGCATTAACTTCGCCATTACTACCGTATTTGCCCTTACGTGCGCCAAGTATTAAAACGCCAGCTAAAGCTGCAGCTCCACCACATAGATGAACTACACCTGAACCAGCAAAATCTAAGAAGCCAGCTGCATCCAAGAAGCCACCTCCCCATTTCCAAAAGCCTTGAACAGGATAAATAAATCCAGTTAAGACCACAGCAAATGCAAAGAATGACCATAGTTTCATTCGTTCTGCAACTGCGCCTGAAACAATTGACATTGCTGTTGCTACAAACACGACCTGAAAGAAGAAATCTGACAAGTTCGAGTAATAAGTATCGCCACCACTTACGATAACGTCCGCAGCAGTATTGTCACTTGAGGTTAATAAGCCTGAACCTAGCGTAGTTATACTCTCAAAAACACCACCTTCGAAAGCTCCGGGGTACATTATTGTATAACCACAGAGCATATACATGATGCTGGCAATGGAATATAAACCTACATTTTTAGTCAAAATTTCGGCTGTATTTTTTGCGCGAACTAGACCGGATTCTAGCATTGTAAAACCAGCTGCCATCCACATAACTAATGCACCCATCACTAGAAAATAAAAAGTATCAAGTGCGTATGCCAGTTCTGTGACCTGTGCCGCTATTTGAGTTGTTTCTTCCACGAGAATTTCCTCCGTGTGTATTTATTTAAACGGCTTCGTCACCGGTTTCCCCGGTGCGAATTCGAATGGCCTGAGCAATTTCGG
>NYWX01000017.1 GCA_002685275.1 Gammaproteobacteria bacterium | reverse complement strand
AAAAACATCCTTAAATTGAACCATTCCTGCATTAGTGAACAAAAGAGTTTTGTCATTTCCAGGCAATAAGGAAGAGCTTTGAATAATTTGGTGGTTATTCTTATGGAAAAATTCCAAGAAAGCCTTGCGCAATTCACTGCTTGTTATTGGTTTCATAAGACTATGATAACGACTTCAGCGCCAATTGGATATGTTCCTGATCAAATCCACGGTAACGCAAAAAGCGTATTTGCTTGGCCAAAGCTTTGAAATCTTCAGGCTTATCCAAACCAAATTTACGCGATCTTGCATTTAATGCTAATTTGTACCAATCAGCACCCGACTCACCAATAGCTTTTTCAATATTTGAATCACAGATTCCACGCTGACTTAGGTCAAGACGAATGCGTATAGGTCCTTTTCCTTGATTAATGCGTGATTGAACAAAAGCTTCTGCAAATCGATCATTGCTTTGCAGTCCCTCATTTGTAAGAGTAGTTACTACCTCTTCTGCGATTTGGCGAAAATAGCCTTTATTAACTAGTTTATTTGTGAGTTCAACTTGACTATGTTCACGCCTTGCTAAGAAATCCATAGCTTTCTTGCGCGCATCTTTTGGGCAAGAAAATTTCTCTTCTTTGGCATCCTTTCGAAGGACTCTTATTTCTTCAAATAATTCCATGCCTTATGCAAAACGTACTTTTACCCCTATTAAATATTACATTTAATTTATGAGGCTTCTTTAGCAGCAGCCTTAGGTGATTTAGCATCTATAATTTCTGGTGAATCTGACACCGCTACAACAGTTGGTGGCATTAAAATAGCACGAACTCTTTTTTCAATTTCATCTGCAATCTCAGGATTCTCTCTTAAGAAATCTTGGGCATTGTCTTTTCCCTGACCTATACGATTATCACCATAGCTGTACCATGAACCTGCTTTATTAACGATATCGTTTTGAACACCAAGGTCAACGAGCTCCCCAAGACGAGAAATACCTTTTCCATATAGAATCTCAAACTCAGCTTGCTTAAATGGAGGTGATACCTTATTTTTTACAACCTTAACACGTGTTTGATTTCCTACTATTTCATCACCTTTTTTAATGGCGCCAATTCTTCGAATATCTAAACGGACTGAAGAGTAAAACTTTAATGCATTTCCACCTGTGGTGGTTTCAGGGCTACCGAACATGACACCAATTTTCATGCGAATCTGATTAATAAAGATTACCATTACATTTGATCGTTTAATATTCCCTGTTAATTTTCTTAATGCTTGTGACATTAAACGGGCTTGCAACCCCATATGAGAATCACCCATCTCACCTTCAATTTCTGCTTTGGGGGTCAAGGCTGCAACAGAATCAACGACAATAATATCAACACCGCCAGATCGCACTAACATATCAGTGATTTCAAGCGCTTGTTCGCCAGTATCAGGTTGTGATATTAAAAGCTCATCTACATTCACTCCTAATTTCGCTGCATATACTGGATCAAGTGCATGTTCTGCATCAATAAAAGCAGCAGTTCCTCCAACCTTTTGAGCTTCGGCAACAACTTGTAAAGTTAATGTTGTCTTACCAGAAGATTCTGGTCCATAAACTTCAACAACACGCCCTTTTGGTAAACCACCGATTCCCAAAGCTACATCTAAACCAATTGAACCAGTGGATATTGCCTCTATGTCCCTGATAGATGTACCATCTCCCATACGCATAACCGAACCTTTACCAAACTGCTTTTCAATCTGGCCAAGGGCCTGCGCTAGCGCTTTCTTTCTATTATCGTCCATTATTTTGCTGCCGTTAATTTATATACTGTGGATATACACAGTACTATCGCATTTGGGAAACGTCAATAGCAAATTCTTTTAAAGCATAAGAATTTAACTAAAATGTAAGTTATTCAGTTATTGCAACTAATGAATCGTCGTAGATATCTAGCCAATAGTAAAAATCATCGTAATATTCATTATCTTGAGCCTCGATAGCTAAGAAAGTCTCGGATTTATCGTTAGTAACATTTGAGTTGATAGGATCTGTGAGATTGACGTTTGCGATCGTAACAACCGCTAGCAAAGCAATGCTGGCGGCCGCCCATGTTAAATAAGACTGCGCCCAATTTACCTGAGATTGCTCAAGTGCTTTATTTCTGGCGTTGGCCAACTTAAAGATATCCTCACTTCTTGTCTTCTCTGTAAGGTATTTAATATCTTTTTGGATCTTTTCTTCATTTATGTTTTTCAAGGTAACAATCCTCTAACTGTTCTTGTAACCGACTCATGGCTCTCGAGTAATGCGTCTTTACACTGCCTTCAGAGCAGCCCATGGCCTTTGCCGTTTCTCTAGTACTCAAGCCTTCCCAGCATCTCAACATAAATGCTTGTTTTTGTCGTAACGGTAGCATTCTAATTATTTGGGTTAATTTATCAATTTGCCTTTCTCGCTCCAGTGAAGGAAGGGGCGCCTCACTCTCCAAAGCTACCCCCAACAATACTTGAGATTGGAGGTAGTCTTTATCCTCCTCATTTTCAACTGGCACCTGAAAAAAAAATCTTTCTCGTAATGATTGTCGTCGATGAAAGTCAGTGACTTTATTAGACATTATCCTATAGAAGAGTGGCATCCAATCTGCGGGGCTTTTATCAGTATAATTTTTCACAAGCTTGTACATGCTTGTCTGAACAATATCGTGAGCATCTTCAACATTATCAACGCTGATACGAACAAAATGAAAAGCCCTCCGTTCTATATAGCGAAGAAATTGCTCCATAGTATGATAGTTATTAATAGCCGTCTTTTGATTTTCCAACTCCAAAGAACTATCTTTAGTGTTTGGATCTGAGGTCATATCAATTGACTTCATCTAATGTTGCAACACTATAAATAACGACATAGGACTGGATTGGTTGACGTTCCAAACTGTAATTATCTTTCTCCATGGGATTACCAGCATCCAGCTACTTTTAATGACATATGTTTTGAAGAATCTTAGCATCTGGTAGAAATTAATCTGTTCCTTCGAGATAAAACTCATGCTTAAATCAGTCTTTTGCTAATTCCTCTTTGTCCCTAAGATCTCTATCTTTGGAGAACTCTTTCTTCTTCTTTTTAAGTATCTTACGAAACTCTTTAGCTTCTTTTTTTGTGACATAGCCATCAGAGTCTGAATCCATGTCATTAAAACGCTCACGCGCCTTGTCGGACTGCATAACAACGAATGCCTCATGCTCTTCATATGAAATCTTTCCATCTTGGTTCAGATCAGTCATTTTAAATAAGTTCCTAGATAGAAGATTCTTCCGAAAACTTTTGTGATCATCTGCCATTACAAAAAATGATAAGGCCATACCTATTAATATTAGTATTATTTTCTTCATAATTATTACCTCTAAGTATAACGTTTTTATTAATATGTAAACCAAAAGCTGTATGAATCGTTATACAACTCATCTATTAAAACGATGCATAAAACTTTTGGTTTACATACAAAACAAAAATTAACAAAACTAAAGATACTTAGGTCAGAAAAGGTGATAATTAACAAGCACAAGCAACTGTTGTAGGAGGCATTGCCCTATGCAATAATTTATTTACAAGTTTTACTTATCCAGCCAAGTGATCCATAGCAATAATAGAAAAAATGACTCCAACGAAACAAATAGAAATATAAATGTACTTTTTAGAAAAATTTAAAAAACTTAACTTATTAAATGTTATTAATTTATTATTAATAAGTTCGGTTGCCTTTTCTCAAGAAACTCAACCTTTAGTTAAAATTAAGATAGATACCGATGAGATTATTGAGGTAAAAAAAGAAGAAAAAGATATAGAAATAAAAATAGACGGAAAAATAGATGAGAGAGTATGGAAGAGTTTAACGGCATATAATCCATATAAAGTAACAGAACCTGATACGTTAAAAAAACCATTGTATGAGACTAAAACGCGGTTTTTTTACACATCTGATGGCTTCTATTTTTCAATGGAAATGGAGCAGCCAAAAAGTACACTTGTAAGACGGTTCAAGTCTAGAGATGATTTTGATACTAAATCAGATAGAGTGGGATTCACCTTAGATACTTCTGGTAACGGAAAATATGCCTACTGGTTCTCAGTCTCACTAGGTGATTCACAAGCAGACGGTACATTAATACCGGAGAGGATTTTCTCTAAGGATTGGGATGGTGCCTGGTATGGCGCTTCAACTGAAACTGAAAATGGATGGTCTGTTGAATATTATATTCCATGGTCTCAAGTTGCTATGCCAAAAGTCACGGGTGATCGAATAATTAATATTCACAGCATTAGGGAAGTTGCCCATTTGAATGAAACTTGGAGTTGGCCGGCACTTCCTAGCTCGATGCCCCAGTTTATCAGTTTATTTCAACCCACAAAAATGAACAATGTTAATCTCAAAAGCCAGTGGAGTGTTTTTCCATACTCCTCTTCCTCATATGATCGAATTACCAGTAAAAATAAAATTAAAGCTGGTGCCGATTTTTTTTGGCGCCCATCAACAAATACACAATTAACAGCTACATTAAACCCAGATTTTGGTTCAGTTGAGGCAGATAATGTGGTTGTAAATTTATCTGCTAATGAAACATTTTTTCCCGAAAAAAGATTATTTTTCCAGGAAGGAATTGAGGTTTTTACAGCAACACCCAGGGCTAGTGATAGTCAATTCGGTGGAAGAAATAAAATAACAGTTTTAAACACGAGACGTATTGGAAGCAAACCAACATTTCCAGACTTGCCTGATGGAGTAGAGTTTGATGAAAGAACAAAAAAAACTACCAAAGCAGATTTAAATGCCGCTGTAAAAGCCACTGGTCAAATTGATAAATTAAGGTATGGAGTCCTTTTTGCTTCAGAAGCTGATACTAATTTACAAGCAGATGATAATAATATTTACAATCAAACTGGTAGAGATTTTGGAGCAGTAAGGCTTCTTTATGAAAATACCGACAATGGAGATACTAGAGGCTTTGGTCTCCTTTCAACGTTGGTAACAAAGCCAGAAGCTGATTCAGTTGTTAATGCATTTGATTTTCATTACTTGAGCAAAACTGGAAAATGGAAAACAGATGGGCAATATATATTATCTAATACTCAAGCAGATGGGACAGGACAAGGTGGTTTTTTTGATATTGTTTATGCTCCAGAAAAAGGAAAAGTACACAAAATTATTACGAAAATTTTCGATGAAAATATAGAAATTAATGATCTTGGATTTATTCGAAGAAATAATTTAAAAGAGATTCTTTATAATTATTCTTCCATAAACTCGAGTTCAGAAAACTTTAGAAATTCAAAATTCGAGGCTTTTTTTAGTTATGGGGAAAATTTTAAAGGTCAGCGAGTATCTGGTTGGGTGGGAACGAAATATAATGTAAAACTTAATAATCTTAGTGAAATAGAAGGATTATTTTTATATTCCCCAGAAAGATATGAAGACAGGGAAAGCTATGACAACGGAACCTTCAAAAGAAAACATAGCACTAGATTAAGCGTTCAATTTAAGACCGATCCTTCAAAAGAATTTTCTTATGGAGGTCAACTTACCTATCAAGAACAAGAATACGATGGTGCTAAAACTGAAGGTACTTTTAAAGCTACCTGGTTCCCAAAAAGTAATATAAGCATCCAAACTGATTTAAAATATGTTGATGGCTCAGGAGGTTGGCTTTTACACCAACAAGATGAGGATTTTACAACATTTTTTCACCAAAAATGGGAGACGGCCTTTAAACTTAATTATTTTATCAATGCAAAACAACAACTAAGTTTAAATGTTCAATGGGTTGGAATCCAAGCTCAAGAAAATGATTTTTATGTTATTGATGCGAATAATTTTATCTTAAATGAAATCAGCAAGCCTTATGAAGAAAGCGATGACTTCAGCATCTCCGATTTAAATATCCAACTTCGCTATCGCTGGCAAATCGCCCCTTTGTCTGATGTTTATTTTGTTGCAACAAAATCAGGGCAAAATAAAGAAAAATACACCTCTTTTGATGAACTTGCCCAAGATACGTTTGATAACCCACTGAGTGATCAAATTATATTAAAAATTAGATACCGTTTTGGATCTTAAAAACAATAATTAAAATTATTTTTTAAATTAAGTGGCACGATCAAGAGCGCCTTGTAAGGCATAAGCAACTGAAGCTTCTCGAATTTGATTACGGTCACCAATAAAATGCTTACATGCTGTATCTGTAAGTTCATTTTTTCCATCTCTAACAGCCCAGCCAAAACAAACAGTACCGACAGGTTTTTCTTTTGTTCCACCACTCGGGCCTGCAACTCCACTAACAGCCACCGCAATATCTGCTCCACTCAATCTTAAAGATCCTTTTGCCATTTCTTCAACTGATTTAAGACTTACTGATCCATGAAGCTCTAAAATCTCTTTTTTTACACCTAATAGAGATTCCTTTGCGCCATTAGCGTAAGTAATTACGCCACAACCAAATACTTTAGAGCTTTTAGGAACATCAGTGATAGCCTTTCCTACCCATCCCCCAGTACACGATTCGGCAATTGTTATAATCTTTCCATTTTTTGAAAGCTCTTTAACAAGTGTTTCTGCAAGCTTATAAATTTTTTTATGGTTAGCCATTTAAATCTTAATTCAAATTTTAATTTAGAAGGTATTAAATAATTTTATTAAAAAAATGATTTAATTTAAATCTTATTTTTCAGACGGTAACTTTTGAAGCTAAAAGTAAAGATTTTAAGCGCAAATCAAAGATTCATAAAGATCAACATGTTTGTCTGCCATCGTAGAAATTGAAAATTCTTTTTTCATTTTTAACTTTCCAGCTTCACTATATTTACTACGCAATTCATCATTTTCTATTAGGGTAACGATCGCATTTTGAATCTCACTCGCAGAGCGGGGCTTTATAAGTAAGCCTGTCTTATTATCATCAATAGCTTCTGGTAACCCTCCCACTCTTGATGCTATAACTGGGACCCCAGCGGCTGCAGCTTTAAGAACTGCAACGCCTAATCCTTCAGTTGTTGATGGGTGAATGAATAAATCAAAGCATCCAATGAAGTCATCAAGATTATTATAAAATCCAGCAAATTTAACTGTATCATTTAATTTCAGTAAAATTACTTGTTCTTGTAATTTTCTACTTAAAGAGCCCTCTCCAAAAATTATTAATTTAAAGTTTGGAAACTTTTCTTTTACTTTTACGATTGCTTGCAATAAATATTTATGGCCTTTGCGAGGTATTAGTTGCCCAGCTGCCGCTGCAATGAATCCATCACCACTAAATCTAAATTCATTTTTAAAAAACTCATAATCTGGCTTTTTAGAGAAAACCGAAATATCAACTGCATCCCTTATTATTTCAATATGTTCATCTTCTATAGAGCTTTTTTTTAAAACTGATGAAATAGCCTCAGAGATAACGATTATTTTTTTAAATTTTTTATATCGACGTCTAGCAAAAAATTTTCTCTCAGAATTATCAACTCTTCGTGATAATACTGCAGGAATATTTGAATTAGCGGCAGCAAATCCACCCAATAAGTCGGCGCCACGCCGACTATGGCAGTGAACTATATTTGGCAACTGTTTTTTTAAAAAATTAGATAAACGATATGCAAATAATAAATCTAGGTCGCCAAAACAAGGGAAGTTTTTTACCTTTATACCGCCCTTTCTTGCTTCTAAATCAATACCAGAGCCTGGATGACAAATAAGTGTATTATCATGGCCCAACTTATCTAAAGCATTAATTAGATATATAACTTGTTGTGGGCCACCCAGAAAATGTCGCCCAGTTTCGATATGAAAAATTTTCATTTTTTTACTGAGAAGCGTCAGTCAGTAAGAGAGGCTCTTAAGCGAATTCCTGTCTCTTTTAGCTGTGCTTTAGAAGTTTCACCAGGAGCATCAGTTAATGGACAACTGGCGGTTTGTGTTTTTGGGAAAGCAATTACATCGCGAATACTTGATGCTCCTGCCATCAACATAACTATTCGATCAAGGCCAAAAGCCACGCCTCCATGAGGTGGGCAACCGTACTTTAACGCTTCAAGCAAAAAACCAAATTTTTCATCAGCCTCTTCATTACCAATACCCAATAAATCAAAAACTGTCGCTTGCATTTCTTGATCATGGATTCGGATAGAACCGCCTCCGATTTCAGATCCATTTAAAATCATATCATAAGCTTTAGATAAAGCTTGGTTAGGATTTTCCCTTAAAACATGAGGGTCTAGTGTAGTCGGTGAAGTAAATGGATGGTGCAATGCAGCCCATCTATTGTTTGTTACATCCTTTTCAAACATAGGAAAATCAACAACCCATAGCGGTTTCCAGCCTTCACTAATTAAATTAAAATCATTGGCTACCCTTAACCGCAAAGCTCCTAGTGAATCATTCACTATTTNAGCTTTATCCGCACCAAAGAAAATTAAATCTCCTGTCTTTGCATTTGTACGCTCTACGATTTGTCCTATCGTTTCATCAGGAAGAAATTTTAGTATAGGTGACTGAAGGCCTTCACGGCCTAAATCAACATCAATGACTTTTATATAAGCAAGACCTTTAGCGCCGAAAAGAGCGACATATTCAGTATATTCATCAATAATTTTACGACTTATTGAAGAGCCATTTGGGATACATAATGCAGCAACGCGGCTTTCAGAATCTA
Source organism: Gammaproteobacteria bacterium (assembly GCA_002685275.1). The sequence continues at coordinate 2,294 of NYWX01000017.1, read as the reverse complement.
AAGCTGGAGTAGCAAATACTTTAAATTCCACTGACTTCATAAGATCTGCGATTTCAATTAATTCGAGATTAATTCTTAAATCAGGTTTATCTGTTCCAAAACGATGCATAGCATCAGCATATGATAGTTTCTGAAATTGATCCGGTAACTCAATATTCATTGTCTCCTTGAAAAGATATCGAATCATATCTTCCATTGCATCCATCACCTCGCCTTCATCAACAAAACTCATTTCAATATCAAGTTGAGTAAATTCCGGCTGTCGATCTGCTCGTAAATCTTCGTCACGAAAACAGCGAACTATTTGATAATAACGATCGAGACCCGACATCATAAGTAGCTGTTTGAAGATTTGTGGAGACTGAGGTAGGGCAAAGAATTTTCCAGGATGCGTTCGGCTTGGAACAATATAGTCTCTTGCGCCTTCTGGGGTCGCTTTTGTTAACATCGGTGTTTCAACGTCAATAAAGCCATTCCCATCAAGGTAATTACGCATAGCCATTGTTACTTTATGACGCAACATTAGATTTCCCAACATTTTTTCACGGCGCAAATCAATATAACGATGTTTAAGTCTAATCTCTTCATTTGCCGGTTCATCATGATGGAAAGGAGGTGTCTTTGATTTATTAAGAGTCTCTAATTCAAGAGCTAACACTTCAACATGGCCAGTACGCATATTCTTATTTACTGTCCCATCAGGACGAGATCTTACGAGACCCTTTACTTTCAATACATATTCAGAACGGATTCGTTCTGCTTGCTCAAAGATTTCAGCTTGGTCTGGATCAAAAACAACTTGCAATAGTCCTTCGCGGTCGCGAAGATCAACAAAAATAACGCCTCCATGATCACGACGTCGATGAACCCAACCACAAATCTCAACATCTGTTCCAACATGAGATTGATTGATTACTCCGCAATAGTGGCTACGCATCGTCATTAGAAAAGAAAACCTGTAAAAAAAGAAAAGAAATGTTACGTACTGTAAGCCAGCTTATCAAGCGGACTCATCAGATATATTAATTGGGCGTTCATCTATCTCATCATTATTCCAAGATGGAATCACAACTCCTAAGGAAATAATCATCTTAAGTGCTTCATCAACCTCCATATCCAAAATCTTAATATCTTTTCGTGGAACTATAATAATAAAGCCAGAAGTAGGATTAGGTGTTGTAGGCACAAAACAACAAATAACATCTTCACCAGTTCTTGACTGAACCTCACCCAATTCGGAGGATGTTTGAAAAGCTAGGCTATACAATCCTTTTCGAGGATATTGAATTAATAAAACTTTCTTAAAAGATTGACTTGAATCTGAAAATACCATTTCTGCAAAATTTTTCGCACCCGAATAGATTGCTCGAACAAAAGGAATACGATCCATCAAATTTTCCCATTTTCCAACAAAGGCTTTTCCAACAAAATTTGCAGCTAGCAGACCAGTGAGTAATAGAACAGATACAGCCAAAATTATCCCCAAACCCGGAACATTAAAACCAAGTAATGTTTCTGGTCGATAAGGCGCAGGGATCAGCAAAAGAGTTCGATCCATAATACCAACTGCGAATCTTAAAAGGAGGTATGTAACAACAAGTGGTACCCACACTAAAATACCTGCAACTAAATATCGTCTTAACCGTTTCAAACTGATTTCACCTTTTTGGCTTTATTCTTATCCTTATTAGTTGATACTTTAGGATTATTAGAGGTTTTTGCTGGTTTTTTTTCAGATTCACCCGCTAAATTTCGCTTGTTACCTGTTTTAAAGTCAGTTTCATACCACCCCTTGCCTTTTAAGCGAAACTTTGGTGCAGATAACATTTTTTTAAGCGATGATTCGCCACATTCAGGACAGTCAGTAAGCTTAGGATCACTAATTTTTTGTAGAACGTCAAAACTGTAATCACAGCTTTTACAAAAATAATCATAAATCGGCATCAATTTCACTCGATATACATAAAGATACAATAGATTACGATTATATCTTAGTTATAAAATTATAATAAGTTCAAATCAATTAATAGTAATTTTAAATATTTCTAATATTGCAAATCAGCTCAGACTAAATTAGGTACCCCAATGACTTATTTAGTTGCATGCTTACAATCATCTTTGATAAAAAGGTCTTATTTATATAAACGAAATTTTATTAAAGCTTTTTCTTAAGGAGCTCTTTGTCCTACAAAACTTATCATTCGGCCACAATCAGAATTTCGACGGTACGAATAAAAAAGATCTTTGTCATTGTATGTACAAAAATTACCTCCAAAGATTCTAGAAATACCCAT
>NYWX01000016.1 GCA_002685275.1 Gammaproteobacteria bacterium | reverse complement strand
CGACCTACCTACAAGAGCAGGTGGTGATAATGATTAATAAAAACTATTTAAGTTTATACTTAGTCGCTTTTTCTCTATCTGCTTTCGAGAATTCATGGTCTCAAGATGAAGTTGAAAATAACGCTCTTGATGAAATATTTGTAATTGGCAGTAATGATGCAGTTCGTAATTTAGCTGGATCCGCAACTTTTATTGATGCTGAAGAAATAAAAGAATTTGATGATACAGATTTAACAGACTTATTAACTCGTTCACCTGGAATTTACATTCGTAGTGAAGATGGGTATGGCTTGCGACCAAATATCGGTATTCGTGGGGCTGCGGCTGAAAGAAGTCAGAAAATTGTTATTATGGAAGATGGTATTTTAATTTCCCCTGCCCCATATTCTGCGCCGGCCGCTTACTACCTCCCAAACGTTAATCGAATGAGTGCAGTTGAAGTCATGAAAGGACCGGCCTCGATTCAATACGGTCCCCATACTGTTGGTGGTGCATTAAACCTTGTAACTCAACCAATAAGTCTTGATCAACAAGGTATGTTAGAAGCTGTTTTTGGTAGTGATGATTATCAAAAATATCGAGCAAGCTATAAAGATCAAATAGGTCAATTTGCTTATTCTGTTGATCTTTTACGCTATAGCGCGAATGGTTTTAAAGATTTGGATGAAGGTGGTGATACGGGTTTTGTTCGAAATGATTTGAATATTAAGGTTGAATGGAATTCAGCAGAAACAGCTACTTATCAACAAAAACTCCAATTCAAGATGGGTTACGCCGATGAAGATTCCAATGAAACCTATTTAGGACTTACAGATGCTGATTTAAAGGCTACACCTGATAGGCGATATATAAGCAGTAAACTTGATAGATTCGTTTCAGATCATACGCAAGCACATTTGCTTCATTCAATAAAATTAAATTCAGACCTTAGTTTCTTCACCAAAGCTTATGTAAATCGATTTGATAGATCTTGGAATAAGTTTGATGGCTTAATTGGAGGCCCATCTGCAAATACAGCTTTAGCACGACCCGATGTATTCACTACTGAAATTGCTCTACTTCGCGGCGAAATTGATTCTTCCGAAGCTGGTAGCCAACTGATTGATGTAACTAATAATGACCGAAAATATGGATCTCAAGGTATTGAGGTATCTCTTAACTATGATTACGCATTTGGAGCATGGCAACATAACTTCCAAGGAGGAGTCCGCTTTCATAACGACTATGTAGATCGGGATCATCATCAGCGTGGTTATAGTGTTGTAAATAAAAATCTAATATTTGATGGCATCAATAGTCGTACAAAAAAAGCTCTTAATAATGCCTCAACTGATGCGACAGCATTTTACCTGAATGACAGAATTGATATAGGTCAATGGACTTTAAACACCGGTATAAGAATCGAAAACATACAAGGCGAATATCAAGATTTTCTGAATGATTCCATTGCAACCAATAATCAGACTGTTGTTATACCTGGATTTGGCGCGCATTGGCAGTGGAGAGATGATTTAGGATTTTTTGTTGGAGTAAACAGTGGTTTTTCACCTGCCGCGCCTACCGCAGGAAGTGAAGCAGAATCTGAAAAAAGTACAAATTTTGAATATGGCCTTCGTTATAACTCAGATTATAATATTGAGATGGTAGGCTTTTATAGTGATTACAGTAATCTCATAGGCCGTTGTCGCGTTTCAGACCCAAATTGCATTGCGGGTCAAGAATTTAGTGCTGGCGATGTCGATATTGCAGGTGCAGAATTAAGTGGATCACGTGTATTTGAAATGAAAAACGGCTGGATCGTTCCAATTGAATTTGCGTACACTTACACTGAAAGCGCTTTTCAAAATAGCTTTTTATCAAGCTTTTCACAATGGGGTAATGTTGTTAGTGGAGATGAACTACCGTATCTACCAAAACACAATGCACGACTTCAGATAGGTATTGAAAATCACCAGTTTAGTTTTAACGCAGCGCTTCGTTATGTCAGTGAAATGCGTGAAATTGCAGGGCAAGGTGTTTTTGAAGAAGGAAACTTTACGCCAAAGCACACTATCATAGACATGTCTGCTAGCTGGTTTGTGAATGATGATTGGAGGTTTCAATTAGTAGCAGAAAACATAACTAACAAGCGTGTAATCGTAGCAAGACGGCCTATTGGCGCTAGACCAACTGCACCATCACTTATACGACTAGGAGTCCAATATCAATTTTGAATTAATCTCAAGTCACTTTAGCGTATTTGTAAGCAACTTTCTTACAACTGCATCGTTTTTAGGTGATCCAAGTCGGCGTCTTTTCTGGGCAAGTTTATTGTCTAGTGCCTTGATTGCAATCTTAGTAATAAAGCTGCAGGGAAGACCTGTAAGTATAAAATTTATTCGTCGTGTATTTTTTTCAAAAAAATACTGGGTAAATGAATCAACGCGAACTGATATAAAGTATTTTTTTATTAATTGTGGTGTTAAGTCACTGCTGGCAATGTTATTTGTAAGCGCTCAATTGGTAATTACAATGTCAGTTGCATTTGCATTGCAACAAAATTTTGGCTCTGTTGATCCTATTGAGCTGCCATGGTTTTTAATTGCATCTATATTTACTCTTACTTTTTTTGTAATTGAGGATTTATCAAGATTCCTTCTTCACTGGGCAATGCACCGCATTCCTTTTCTTTGGCAATTTCATAGATTACATCACAGCGCTGAAGTGCTTACCCCATTAACCTTGCATAGGGTTCATCCAATAGAAATATGCTTATATTATGTTCGTGGGATTTTTATATTTGGTGCCATAAGCGGTTTTTTTATATATATTTTTGGTAGTAAATTAAGTGCTTTAGATATTTTGGGTGTAGATGCCCTTGGGTTCTTATTTAATATGATTGCAGCAAATCTGAGGCACTCACACATTTGGATGAGCTTTGGACGTCTTGAGAAATTTTTTATAAGTCCGGCACAGCATCAAATTCATCATTCAAGTGATATTAAACACCATGATACAAATTTTGGAACTTGCCTTGCTTTATGGGACCGTTTATTTGGATCATGGATAGCCGCAGGAATGAAGCCTAAACGTCTGCGTTTTGGTATTTCGCAGCCACATGATTCTAAAAAACAGAAAAGCTATAAATTGACTGCACCTAAGAAGAGTTGTGAAATTTAAAAATTAATATAATTTATTTATATAAAAATAGCTCTTGATGGCTTTAAGTCCTACTTCGTAAATTTTTTTTGCAATTGCTTAACAATCATAAGCAAATTCTATAATAGCGATATTCTATTTGTTTCTGTATCTTATACTGTATGCGGCTTCTTCAATATAATATTAAATACGCTGTTGGCAGTGGAATTAGCATGCATATGCCATTGCCAGGTGTAGGTTATGTATTTGGTAATCAGGCAGTACTTCCGGATATAACAAAATTTATAAAATCCGTTGATCCAGATATTGTAGGATTAATAGAGGTTGATACTGGCTCTGTAAGAAGTCGTAAAGTAAATCAGGCAGAAAAGATTGCTGCTGATTTAGCTATGAATACATCTTATGAGACTAAATATGGGGAAAAATCTATCAATAAGATTTTACCCATTGTACGAAAACAGGGAAATGCGTTTTTAGCTGCTAGAAGAGTGCACGATGAAAAATTCCATTACTTTGATACTGGAATTAAACGTTTGATAATCGAGCTAGAACTTGAGCATTATGCAATATTTCTAGTTCATTTATCATTAAAGTATCGGCATCGGCATCTGCAATTAAGGCATCTATACGATTTAATCAAGAATACTAAGAAACCAGTAATTGTTACTGGTGATTTCAATACTTTTTGGGGTCAAAATGAAATTTATTTGTTTATGAAAGCAACTAATATGAATTCAGCAAATACAGAGGGTATTCCAACTTTCCCAAGCAGATCGCCAAAAAAAGAATTTGATTTTGTTTTATATCAGGATGGTATAGATATCACAGGCTTTGAAGTTCCTGATATAAGATTATCTGACCATAGACCAATAATATGTGACTTTGAATTGAGATAAAAGATGAAGCATTGGAAAATAGAAAAAGATAAATCTGAATTGGTGTGGCTTTGTATTGATAAAGCAGAATCAAAAGTAAACGTCCTATCTTCGGCGGTGTTGCTTGAATTAAATGAAATAATTGATTCTCTGAGTATTGATGAAACAAAAGGAATGATTTTATGGTCTGGTAAGAAACAAAGTTTTATTTTGGGTGCTGACATAAAAGAAATATCGACTGTCAAAACTCCTGACGAAGCTTACAAACTTGCTCGTGAAGGTCAGCAATTATTTAGAAAAATCGAAGCACTCCCCTTTCCAACTGTTTCAGTAATTAATGGGATATGTTTGGGGGGAGGATTTGAGTTAGCAATGGCTTTTAAATACCGTATTGCTCTCAAATCTAGTCAAAAAATAATTGGATTACCGGAAGTAAAACTTGGATTACATCCAGGTTTTGGGGGCACTGTAAGAGCAGTAAGACTCGCTGGAGTTCGCGCGGGAATGAATCTTATGCTTGCTGGCAATCCAATAAATCCAAGCAAGGCAAAATCTCTCAAATTTATTGATCAAATAACTACAGAAGATGCTTGGAGAGACGATGCTTCAAGATTGGTTTTTTCCAACCCTTCAAAAAAGAAACCTCCACTTATTGATCTTCTTCTAAATCTCAAGCCTTTGCGAGGTTTTGTAAAGAAAATTTTAATTAAACAAGTCAAACAAAAGGCACGCAGTGACCATTACCCAGCCCCTTACGCAATGATTGATTTATGGGCTAATGATGGCGCATCTCATACTTATGGTTATAACGCAGAAGCTATTAGTTTTGGAAGACTTGCTTGCTCCAGTACATCTAGAAATCTTATACGCGTATTTTTTCTTCAGACAAAGCTTAAGTCTCAAGGTAATCAGAAAAAAATAAAAATCAAGCACGTTCATGTTGTAGGAGCCGGAATAATGGGTGGTGATATTGCTGCGTGGTGCGCCCTAAAGGGTTATGATGTAACGCTCCAAGATCAAAAACAAGAATATGTAGATTCCGCTTTAAAGCGTGCTAAGAAATTATTTAATAAAAAAATCCGTGGCGAAGATGAACGTCAAATTACACATAATAAATTGCAATCTGATATTGAAGGCTCAGGTGTCATTAAGGCTGATCTTATTATTGAAGCAATTTATGAAAACATAGAAGCAAAGCAAACTCTCTATAAAGATTTACAATCAAAAATGAAGTCTGGTGCCCTTTTAGCCACTAATACTTCAAGCCTTCAACTTGAAGACTTAAGAACAGTATTAAATGAACCTCAAAGGTTTATTGGCTTACATTTTTTCAACCCAGTTTCAATGTTGCCATTAATTGAAGTCATTAAATGTGATGACACAGATCAATCTGCATTAGATCTTGGTTTTTCCTTTGCCAGAGGGATTGGGAAACTACCCCTAGAGTGTAAAAGTTCTCCTGGTTTCGTTGTTAATAGAATTCTTGCGCCCTATATGAATGAAGCAATGCTTTTAGCTGATGAAGGTGTGGCATTATCTATGATAGATAATGCAGCAGTTGAGTTTGGCATGCCGATGGGTCCAGTAGAACTTGCAGATAGCGTGGGCCTAGATGTCGCACTAAATGTTTCAAAAGTTTTAGGAAAAGCATATGGAAGAACAATATCTCCTACCCTTGAGGATATGGTAAATAATAATCTTTTAGGTCGTAAATCAGGTCAAGGTTACTATCAATGGAAAGATGGAAAAGTAGTCAAACCAAATTCAAAGCAAATTAATTTTCCAGCTGATGTCAAAGATCGGTTGATATTACCCATGCTAAATGAATCGGTTGCCTGTCTTAATGAGAAAGTTATTGAAGATGCAGATCTTATTGATGCCGGCATAATATTTGGGACAGGATTTGCACCATTTTTGGGTGGCCCCATCAATTATGCAAGAAAAGTCGGTATTGATACTATTGTTAAACGCTTAAAAGAGCTTAGCGAAACTTATGGAGATCGATTTCAACCAAATGAGGGTTGGTCTAATTTTGATTAGAAACTTACACGATCTTCAAACCCAAAAAAATTCAAATATAAATCATAGAATTCTGAATATTAATTGATTATCTTAAGATGGTGCCCGGGGCGGGACTTGAACCCGCACACCCTTTCGGATAACGGATTTTAAGTCCGTTGCGTCTACCAATTCCGCCACCCGGGCAAAAATTAATGGAGGCTAGGGTCGGAATCGAACCGGCGTCCACGGAGTTGCAGTCCGCTGCATAACCACTCTGCCACCTAGCCTTTTGTTAATTTAAATGACAAAAAAATCATTATCTTTAAAAATAAATAGTATACAGTGACTATAAAATCAATACACCCGAAATATGCAATCTACGGGCTATTATAAACCTTTAAAATATTAGAGATACCACTAACACTAGAATAGCTTCGAAATATTAAAGATTGATGATAAGTTACCTATTTTCAAATAAGATAATGTAAGAATTAATAAAATAGTTTCTAAGAAAATTAAAATTTAAAAAAATGGAGCGGGAAACCAGGTTCGAACTGGCGACCTCAACCTTGGCAAAGTTAAGGTCTAGTCCAACATTTAATTAATACAGTTCCAGACTTTGCAATTTCAGCAACACCTTTCTCATTAGAAAACCATAAGGGGTTTCCAGTTGAATACTCAATATCAGCTTGATTAAGCAAAGCTTCTATATTTGATTTTCTAATACCAAAATTTATGTTTTGTAAAAGCGTATCAAGTTCCTCTTCAAGTTCTTTGATGCTTGCAGAAGCTACAGTATAAGCACTAAAGTATTCTCTGGGGTATTAGCTATAAAGCCTGTTCTAATGGGATTAAAGTCTTGGTGGAAGTGGAGCGGGAAACCAGGTTCGAACTGGCGACCTCAACCTTGGCAAGGTTGCGCTCTACCAACTGAGCTATTCCCGCGAAGAAGTGAAAGTTTAGCGATCACCTCGCTCAAGTCAAGATGTAATTACAAATAACCATAATATTACTCACTTTGATCATTAATTATTGAGGGCCAAGCTGCTTGAAGGTATATGACCATAGACCAAATAGTCATGATTGCGGCAAGCACTAACAATACAAACCCAACTGTGTAGATAGGAACTCCAAGAATTGATTCCTGATAAACCATAAATGCAATGCCAAACATTTGAAGTGCTGTTTTAATCTTTCCCAAATAAGAAACTTTTACATTAGCGCGCTCGCCAATGGTTGCCATCCACTCACGTAATGCAGAAATAGTTATTTCTCGACCAATGATAATCATTGCAATAACATCTTCGAACCACCTAGAATCAGCTTGTACTAACATTACAAGTACTATTGATACCATTAGCTTATCAGCAACAGGATCAAGAAATTCCCCGAAACGAGACATCTGGCCATAGTTTCTTGCAACCCAACCGTCAATAAAATCCGTAACGGCTGCAACTCCAAAAAGAATTGCTGCAATGGGTCGAGCATGCGGTATTGATTCACTGTAAAAACAAATCACAACAATTGGAATTGATGCAATTCGAAATATTGTTAGCATATTTGCAAGATTAAGTTTCAATTTTCAGCTCTCATATAATATTAATTTTCTAAATGAAGTGTATTGTATATGTTTTCAGCTAATCTTCGACTTATACCATAAACTTGAACTAAATCATCTATGCCTGCTGCAGTAATGCCTTGCAAACCACCGAATTGCTTTAACAGTTCACGACGCTTTTTTGGCCCTAATCCAGGTATCTTCTCTAAAGTGGAAGTACGCCTTGCTTTTGCGAGTCTTTGGCGGTGACCAGTAATGGCGAAACGATGTGCTTCATCCCTAATTTGCTGGATTAATAACAAAGCTGGTGAGTCTGATGGCAAAATTAGTGCCCTTGATTCACCTGGAATAAAAAGCTGCTCAGAGCCTGGACGGCGTGAGCGACCTTTAGCGATAGCTACTACCTTTAACCATTCCAACCCTACTTCACCTAATATCTTCATTGCTTCTGAAAGCTGTCCTTTGCCCCCATCCAAAAATAAAATATCAGGAATTGGAACTTCTCCTTTTTTAATTCTGGTATAGCGTCTCTTCAAAGCCTCAGACATAGCGGAATAATCATCGCCTAAAGAACTTGGATTTAAGTTAAAACGTCTATAGTCACTCTTTAAAGGACCAGCTGTATTAAAAACCACGCAAGATCCAACTGTAACTTCACCGGATGTATGGCTTACATCAAAACACTCCAGGCGTTGAGGGATATCTTCGAGCTTTAATGCCTCGCCTAAGGACATAAATTGGCGTTTTATTGTTGCATTGCTTGCAACCCTTAGGTTCAGACCTTGCTTAGCGTTTATATTTGCCATTTGCAAAAAACGTGATCGATCACCCCGAACCTTTGATTTAATAACAACCTTATGTCCAGCTCGAATTGTAAGCGCTTGTTGTATTAAATCATTATCTGGAATATCCAAATCTATAATAATTTCAGCTGGCGCAGCACGGCCAAGGTAGTAATGAGAAATAAATGCATTGACTATTTCTCTTTTGTTGGTTTCACCCTGCAAGCGTGGAAAATGATCATGACTTCCAATAACTGTACCATTTCGTATAAACATAATGGTAAGACAATGAATAGCTTTATTTGATGAGAATCCAATAACATCAATATCAGATGTTCCGTTTCGCTTAATGATTTGACGTGCCTCGATCTCTTTAAACTTCGAGATTTATTTTTTTTTCCGTATCCATATCTTCTAAGACTTTTACGCATTTTTATAATATATAATAATATTTTTATTTATCTAAACAAAAATTTTAATAACCCACCAAATATTAGTTTTTTAGTTATTTGATTATACATGTCAAATGCCCAATAA
>NYWX01000015.1 GCA_002685275.1 Gammaproteobacteria bacterium | reverse complement strand
GATGATTATTTTGGCAGGAATTGTGGCAGGTTTGCCCGGAGCAATTGCAGGCACTGCAGAGTTGGTGCGAACAGGCGAGATGCAATCTATTTTTGCTATTTTGATGTTAATTGGTGGTTTAGCGGCAATCATATTTGTGGTTTACATAGAGCGAGCTCAAAGAAGAATTACTGTAAACTACGCCCGTCGACAACAAGGCCGAAAGATGATGCAAGCTCAGAGCACTCATTTACCCTTTAAAATAAATATGGCAGGTGTAATTCCACCTATTTTTGCGTCAAGTATCTTGATGTTTCCTGCAACAATTGCCCAGTTTTTTGGCCAGACAGCTGATTCAAATACCACTTTTGTGCAACAAGCGCTCCAAACCATTGGTGCAAATCTTGGTCCTGGACAGCCTGTCTATGTTTTATTTTATGCAGCTTTAATTATTTTCTTTTGTTTTTTTTATACCGCTCTTCAGTATAATTCCAAAGATACAGCTGATCAGTTAAAAAGAGGTGGTGCATTTTTGCCAGGCATACGTCCGGGCGCACAAACGGCGGAATATATTGACCGCGTTCTAACAAGATTAACTTTTTGGGGAGCTATTTATATAGCTGGTGTTTGTTTGCTTCCTGAAATAGTACGTATGTTTTATCCGAGTATGCCATTCAATTTTGGCGGAACTTCATTGTTAATTTTAGTTGTTGTCACTATGGATTTCATGTCACAAATGCAAGCACACGCAATGAGTCATCAATACGATGGCATGATGCAGAAAGCAAACCTCCGTGATTATGGTAAAAATGGAAAGAAGAAAAATGGATAAGCTTACAGGTATAACTAGCGTGACGGAGAAATCTCATGAAAGTTAGAGCATCAGTAAAAAAGATTTGTAGAAATTGCAAGATTGTTCGTCGAAAAGGTGTTGTTCGTGTTATTTGCAAGACTGATGCCCGTCATAAGCAGCGACAGGGTTAATTTCTGATTTTATAAGGATAGGATAAGTGGCACGTATATCAGGTATAAATATTCCGTTAACAAAACATGTAGTTATTGCGCTTACTTCAATTTTTGGTGTTGGCAGCACTCGTGCAAAAAAGATTTGTGAGGTTGCCGGTGTAGCGCCTAACATAAAAGTAAAAGATTTAGCAGAGCCAGAAATAGCAAAGTTAAGGTCTGCTGTAGCAGTATTTACAGTTGAAGGCGATTTGCGTCGAGAGACGTCGATGAATATTAAACGTTTGATGGATCTTGGTTCATACCGTGGAATCCGTCATAGACGAGGTTTACCATTACGTGGTCAACGCACTCAAACGAATGCGCGAACTCGTAAGGGGCCACGTCGTCCAATAAAGAGGTAGTTCTTTGATGGCTGAAGTAAAGAAAAAGAAGGTAAAAAAATACGTGGTTGATGCCGTAGCGCACATTCACGCATCCTTCAATAATACGATAATCACGATCACTGATCGTCAGGGTAATGCTCTCTCTTGGGCTACAGCTGGTGGTTGCGGATTTCGTGGATCTCGTAAATCAACCCCGTTTGCAGCTCAAGTTGCGTCAGACAAAGCTGGCCGTGCGGCCCAAGAGTTTGGCGTAAAGAATGTTGACGTGCTTGTTCGTGGACCCGGTCCAGGGCGTGAATCTGCAGTTCGCGCGCTTAATGCATTGGGATTCCGTATTCAAAATATAGAGGATGTAACTCCAATTCCTCATAACGGTTGTCGCCCGCCTAAAAAGCGTCGCGTATAGAGACTGAAAAATGGCAAGATATTTAGGACCAAAATGTAAATTATCCCGCCGCGAAGGCACGGATTTGTTTCTTAAAAGCAGCATCAGGCCGCTTGATTCGAAGTGTAAATTAGATATTCCACCAGGTGGAGCGGCTCAACGTCGACCACGTGTTTCAGAATATGGGTTGCAACTAAGAGAGAAGCAGAAATTACGTCGAATGTATGGCGTGCTGGAAAGGCAATTTCGTAATTATTATAAGCGTTCAGCTCAATTAAAAGGTTCAACAGGTGAAAACTTGTTACGCTTTCTTGAGGGCAGGTTAGATAATGTTGTTTACCGAATGGGCTTTGCATCAACGCGAGCAGAAGCGCGCCAGTTAGTGAGTCATAAAAGCATAGAAGTTAATGGCAAAGTTGTAAACATCCCATCTGCTCAACTTAAAGCTGGTGATTCTGTAATTATTCGTGATAAAGCGAAGAAACAACTAAGAATCCAAAGCGCACTTGAGATTGCAGGACAAGTTGGCTTGCCTGATTGGGTAAATGTTGACACAAAAAAAATGGTGGGTGTTTTGACGTCATTGCCGGATCGGGAAGATATTCTTCCTGATATCAATGAAAACCTAGTTGTCGAGTTGTACTCGAAGTAGCCCTAGGAGGGTATTTTCCATGCAGGAATCAGTGCACGAATTTTTAAAGCCACGCGTTGTAAAGGTATCACCAATCAATGATGAGCAAGCCAAAGTAACCATTGAGCCATTTGAGCGCGGATTTGGTCATACTTTAGGTAACGCATTACGTCGTATATTGTTATCAGCGATGCCAGGTACGGCAATTACAGAAGTTGAGATTGAAGGAGTCCTTCATGAGTACACAAGTATTGAAGGCGTTCAAGAGGACGTAGTTGATATTCTTCTAAATCTAAAACAAGTTGCGGTCATGATGAGTGCTCGTGATACAGCAGAACTTCATCTTTCTAAAAAAGGTCCTGGGCCAGTAACTGCTGGTGATATTCAACTTGATCACGATGTAGAGATTATGAATCCTGAATTAGTTATAGCTAATCTAACTAAAGCGGGAGAATTGAACATGATTTTAAAGGTTGAACGTGGTCGCGGTTATCGCCCAGCAGTTCAGCGACCAGCATTTGAAGAGGAGGGAGGCAGTCCAATTGGACGTTTACATCTTGATGCTTCATTCAGTCCAGTTGCTCGCGTTACTTATGATGTAGAGGCAGCACGAGTTGAGCAACGAACTGATCTTGATAAATTGCTTATTGAAATCGAAACCAACGGAACTATAGATCCAGAGGAAGCTATACGTCGGGCAGGTAGTATTCTTAAAGATCAATTATCGGTATTTATTGATTTACAAGGCCAAGATGAAAGCATTGTTCAGGATGAAAAACAAATTGACCCCATCTTATTAAGACCAGTAGACGAACTAGAATTAACGGTTCGCTCGGCAAATTGCCTCAAAGCAGAGAATATTATGTACATAGGTGATCTTGTTCAGCGTACAGAGGTTCAGCTTCTTCGTACACCAAATCTTGGTAAGAAATCTCTAACAGAGATTAAAGAAGTTCTTGAAGGTCATGGGTTAGCTCTTGGTATGACTCTGGATAATTGGCCACCAGCAAGATTAATTCCCGATAATGATCTTGCGGCACAGTAAAATAATTTAGGAAAGAAAAATGCGCCATAGAAAGTCAGGTCGTAAACTTAGTACTAATAGCTCACATCGTAAGGCAACTTTTCGTAATATGGCGTCATCGATGATAAAGCATGAAACAATTCGAACGACATTACCAAAAGCAAAAGAGCTGCGTCGCGTAGTTGAGCCTTTGATTACGCTTGCAAAAAAAGATAACGTTGCAAATAGGCGATTGGCTTTTAATCGTCTTCGAGATAAAGAAGTCGTCGCTAAGTTATTTACAGAAATTGGTCCACGATGTAAAAATCGTCCAGGTGGATATTTGCGTATATTTAAAGCTGGGTCACGGTCCGGTGATAATGCACCTATGGCAATTGTTATGCTTACTGATCAAGTTGTAGGGGAAGCAACCTCAGAAGGTTAGCTTAATACTATGTTAATAATAAACTAAACCGGACTATGTCCGGTTTTTTTATGTAAATTTTGAAATATTAATTATGTTATCTTTTGTAGTGATACTATTGTTTACATGTTATTTAATAATAAAGTAGTAATTATTACAGGAGGATCTAAAGGTGTTGGCGCTGCCACTGCTCGTTTATTTGCTAATAGTGGAGCTAATCTAATACTTGTAGCCCGTAATAAAGATAATCTTGATATTATGGCTAACAAACTTTCGTCTAAAGCAAAGGTTGTTAGTATTGCTATGGATGTGACTGATACTAACGCGTGTCGCACACTTCTTAAGAAAGCAAAATCTCAGTTTGGGCGCATTGATATTTTAGTAAATAACGCTGGTTATCACAGTCGCGGGTTTGTTGAAAACATTGATGTTGACGATCTTGGTAAGATGATCGACATTAATTTAAAAGCCCCCATTATTTTATCCAGACTAGCGATACCTTATCTTAAAGAAGCAGGAGGTGGATCAATCGTCAATATCGCGTCGTTAGCAGGTAGAGTGCCTATTCCTGGAAATGCTGGATACTCTGCAAGTAAGGCGGGACTTCGTTCATTTACATATGCTTTAGGAGATGAGTTGAGAAAAAGCAATATCAAATTAGCAGTAATATCACCGGGGCCAATTGATACCGATTTTATTATGAAGAATATTGATACAAACTCTGATTTGACCTTCTCTCAGCCTATAAGTTCAGCGACAGAGGTTGCCCAGCAAATACTGCATATTTGTAATAATCAATTTCGTGAGCAAACGATACCTAAATTTAGTGGATTCCTAACAAATTTGATTTACTTATTTCCGAAAGTTGGTAGATTTTTGCGACCTTATTTAGAATATAAAGGTGCTAAGGTAAAAGCTAAATTAAAAGCTGAGAGAAACCTTTTAAATAAGAATTAAATACTAGATTAATTAAATCATTATTTTATTTATTACAACACAACCATTGTGAAGTGGTTACATTAATAGAGCTAAAAATTTTGAAGTTAATTTCTGGTGAAAGGAATATTTGTATTTTTAGAAATATGGTTTGAAAGATGAAACATTCAAAACAGTTAATAATTTTTTTATTTTTATTCATAGGGGTTAATGTTGTGGCTGCACCTAATTTGGGATACGACAGACTAGTTGGGAACCCTCATGCCTCTAGATCTGAGGTTATTGCCACACATGGCATGGCAGCTACAAGCCATCCTCTAGCCACTCAAATTGCAATAGAAATTTTAAAAGCTGGCGGCAGCGCTGTTGATGGAGCGATTGCAGCAAATGCTGCTTTGGGTCTAATGGAACCAACCGGTGGAGGAATAGGCGGAGATTTATTTGCAATTGTTTGGGATTCAAAAAATAAGGAGCTTGTTGGGTTAAATGCTTCTGGCCGTGCTCCCAGCAAAATGACACTTGAATATTTTAAAGAACGTCAAATTGATACTATCCCATCTTTGGGCCCAATACCTGTAAGCGTTCCAGGAGCTGTTGATGGCTGGTTCAAACTTCACGATCGTTTTGGAATTCTAAGCATAGAGGAAATACTTAATCCAGCTATTAATTATGCTCGTAAAGGTTTTCCAATTTCTGAGGTTATTGCGCATGAACTAGAGGCTAATAAGGCTTTAATTGGAGATTTTCCAGGATTCAGTGAAACGTACATGCCAAGTGGCGACGTCCCTAAAAAAGGGGATGTATTTAGAAACCCTCGTCTTGCAAACACACTAGAAAGCATAGCTAAAAATGGCAGAGATGAATTTTATAAAGGAGATATCGCAAAAGTTATTGATGCCTTTATGGCTGAGCATGGAGGTTTATTAAGCTATGAAGATTTAGCGCTGCACGAATCAGAATGGGTCGAGCCTGTCTCAACAAATTATCGTGGATGGGATGTTTATGAATTGCCACCAAATGGGCAAGGAGTTGCAGCTTTACAAATTTTAAACATTCTAGAAGGTTATAATATTGAGGAAATGGGATTTGGAACCTCTGAATATGTACATGCATTTGTAGAGGCAAAAAAACTAGCTTTTGAGGATCGGGCTAAATATTACACTGATATGGATTTTATTGATGTACCGGTTGAAACTTTAATTTCTAAAAGTTACGCAGATTCAAGAAGAAAGCTTATAAAGCCAAATCAGGCCTCACTATCCCTTCCAGCAGGAGATATTAATTTAGAGCAAGGAGATACAGTCTACCTTACTGTTGCAGATGCAAATGGAAATATGGTGTCATTAATTCAGAGTAATTTTTTAGGCATGGGATCTGGAATGATTCCTAATAATTTGGGGTTTGTTTTACAAAACCGTGCTAAGTTATTTGCTTTAGATGCTGGTCATGCAAACGTTGTTGCTGGCGGCAAGCGCCCATTTCATACGATTATTCCCGCATTTGTGATGAGAGATGGTGAGCCATTAATTAGCTTTGGTTTAATGGGTGGATCCATGCAACCACAAGGGCATGCTCAGATAATAATAAATATGATTGATTTTAAGATGAATCTACAGGAGGCTGGAGATGCAGCTAGAATTAATCATAATGGATCATCTCAGCCAACTGGGAAAATAATGTCAGATGGAGGAATTATTCATTTAGAATCTTCTTTTTCATCTAAAACTAGAGATGAACTTAAAAAACTTGGACATTATTTAGGAACTGGCAATTCAAATCATATAAATACGACAGGGTCAGTTGGCTTTTTTGGGGGCTATCAGGCAATTATGTGGGATAAAGAGCAGGGCGTGTATTATGGCGCCTCTGAAGTTAGAAAAGATGGACAGGCATCAGGTTACTAATTTAATGACTAAAGAAATATATCTGACGGGTATTACAACAACGGGAACACCTCATATTGGTAACTATGTTGGAGCAATTCGACCCAGCATAGCTGCAAGTAAAGATGTAGAGAAAAAGAGTTATTACTTTCTTGCAGATTTACATGCATTGGCTAAAAACGAAGATCCGAAAAAAATTAATAAATCAACTCTAGAGATTGCTGCCGCATGGTTAGCGCTTGGATTGGATATAAATAATTCAGTATTTTACCGACAATCAGATATTCCAGAAATTCCTGAATTAACATGGATTCTCACGAGCATGACGGCAAAAGGCTTAATGAATCGTGCACATTCTTATAAATCAGCTATTCAAAACAATATTAATAATGGAAATAAAGACCAGGATAAAGGGGTTATGATGGCGCTTTATAGTTATCCAATATTGATGGCAGCAGATATTTTAATGTTTAAAGCAACTAAAGTGCCTGTTGGTCAAGATCAAAAGCAGCATGTCGAGATGGCCCGAGATATTGCTCAACGGTTTAATCATCACTATGGAAATGTCCTTATTTTGCCTGAGGCCATTATTGATGAAAATAGAGCTGTTTTAACTGGATTAGATGGTCGTAAAATGTCTAAAAGTTATAATAATACGATTCCTTTATTTGCGCCGGAAAAAAAATTAAGAAAGTTAATAATGAAGATCAAAACAAATTCTCAGCAGCCAGGTGAAGCAAAGGATATAAAAGGTAATGCTCTCTTTAACATTTATAAAGCTTTTGCGACTCCAGAAGAAATTTTGATAATAGAAAAGCAATATTCTGATGGGATTGGTTGGGGCGCAATGAAGCAGCAATTATTTGAATACATTAATGATCATATCGGTCCGTCAAGGGAAGAGTATGATCGCTTGATATCAGATCCAGCATCAATCGAAGCAGAACTTCAAAGGGGCGCTATAAATGCTAGAGAAATTTCTTCACCATATATGGAAAAAATTCGCCAGTTAATTGGAATATATAAACTTGGCTAAAATATTATTTTAAATTTTTTTAAATAAATTTATTAAAAATTGACTTTATACACAACATTTAGAGATTGTTAAGCCAGAAAATGGAGAGCGAGTAATGGCTATATTTGTAAATCATCCATGTGTGCAACATAAACTCTCAATTATAAGAGATCAAACGGTTGGGCATAAGCAGTTTCGGGAATTAGCAACTGAAATTACTAAATTTATTTGTTATGAAGCGCTAAAAAATATTAAAACAAAGGAAGTGTTAGTTAAAACCCCCGTTGCAGAGGCTAAATGTCAACAGTTAGACACTGACTTAGTTGTAGTTCCAATATTGCGTGCAGGAGTTGGTATGTTGGAAGGTATACTTGAATTAGTTCCCACAGCACGCGTTGGATTTGTTGGTTTGTATCGAGATGAAGAGACAAAATTACCAATTACTTACTATGAGAGATTCCCAAAACAGATCAAAGGTGGAACTTGTATCATTATCGATCCGATGCTGGCAACAGGTGGATCAACTGTTGATGCTATTAATAAACTCAAAGAAAATAATGCGGGTAATATTGTAGTAGTTTGTATTGTAACTTGCCCTGAGGGCATTGAATTAGTTGAAACCGAACATCCAGATGTTCTGATTTACGCTGCAGCAATCGATGAAAGACTTAATGAGAAAAAATATATCGTTCCAGGCCTTGGTGATGCTGGCGATCGACTTTTTGGCACTTCTACTTAATTCTGTGGAGAAAAAGATGAATCTTTTTTGCTTTGCAGTTTGCCCCATTCATCTATAAGTTGTTCTAATAATTTTTCATTTTCAGACAGTTTATTGAGGGTTTTTCTAACATCACCTTCTTTTTGAGAATAAAAGTTTGATGTGGATACTTCAGATTGTAAAATTGATATTTTTGATTCAAGTAATTCAATCTTATTGGGAAGTTGATTAAGTTTTTGCTGCTCTTTGTAGGTTAGCTTCTTTTTTGAATTATTATTTACTTTAATTACATTTTTTGTTTTTTTCATAAGTGAAATGTTTTCTAACTCTGCAAGTTGGCGACCTTTTTGTGCCCATTCAGAATATCCACCAGGATAATGTTGGACCTGGCCATTTTCTTCAAAAACAATTATTTTTGTTACAGTATTATCNAGAAATTCTCTGTCATGACTTACCACAATCAATGTCCCGCAATAATCACATAGTTTTTTTTCTAAAACTTCCAGTGTTTCTATATCAAGGTCATTGGTTGGTTCATCAAGAACTAAAAGATTTGAGGCACGCGTAAATAATTTAGCTAAAATAACTCGATTTATTTCGCCCCCTGACAATGCCTTGACAGGCATTATTGAACGTTTTGGCGTAAATAAGAATCCCTTGAGATAGCCAATAATATGCCGCTCTTTACCACTTATGTTTATATAAGTCCGACCTTCTCCAACATTATATGCAACAGATTTTTCTAGTTTGAGTGATTGACGTAATTGATCAAAATAACCTATTTTTAAGTTTGTTCCATATTTTACGGTCCCGTTTTCTGGTTTAAGTTTTCCTAGCAATAGACGTAATAAAGTGGTCTTACCTACTCCATTATTTCCAACTAATCCTATTCTTTCTCCTCGCATAATTTTAATAGAAAAATTGTGAATAACTTTATTTTTACCGTAACTGTAGGAAATATTTTTTGCTTGAATTATTTTACGACCTGATTTCTCAGCTTCTTCTATTTGAATATGAGCTTTTCCATTATCTTTTACGCGGTTTGAAGATTCTTCTCGCATCTTTTTAAGTGCACGAACACGTCCTTCATTACGAGTACGTCTAGCCTTTATACCTTGTCTTATCCAAATTTCTTCTTGGCTAAGTTTTTTGTCAAATTTTGCATTTGCAGTCTCTTCGTCCTTTAAAATCTTTTCTTTTCTAATTAAAAAATTATTGTAATTACCGGGCCAACTTGTAAGTTTGCCACGATCAATTTCAATAATTCGTGTTGCAAGTCGTTGCAAGAATGAACGATCATGAGTAATGAATAATACAGCTCCTGTGTAGGAGTAAATTTGATCCTCGAGCCAATTAATGGTCGCAATATCAAGATGATTAGTTGGCTCATCTAATAACAATAAATCAGGTTTTTGAACCAACGCTTTTGCTAGAGCAACTCTGCGACGCCATCCACCTGAGAGTTCACTCATTCTTTTCTCATCTGGAAGGTTAAGATCTGTTATCGTTTTCTCGATACGTTGTTCGATTTTCCAGCCATCATAAGCGTCGATTTTCGCATGAAGCTTTTCTATTTCGGCTAACCCAAGTTTATCCAAATTACGATTGGACATTTTCTTGTAGTCATTTAATAGTTTCTCAATATTCTTTAATCCAGAAAGAACAACATCTCTTACATTTTGATCCATTGCATTCGGAAGGTTTTGTCCGAGCTGACTGATAATTATGTTAGATCTAGTAACAATTTCACCTTGATCGGCCTCTAATTCACCAGTGATCAATTTAAATGTAGATGATTTACCTGCACCATTACGGCCAATCAAACAAACTCTTTCACCCTTTTCAATTAAAAGATTAGCGTCATTCAAAATCACTTGATCGCCAAATTCTAATTTTATATCTTCAAATCGAATTAATGACATTAAATTATCCTATTTCTAAATACATGTGGTATTAAGAACAATTAAAATATTTCTGAGGTAAGATATGAATGATAATAGATTTATTCATCTTGAAACTAAGTTAGCATATCAGGATCAAATGATGCACGAATTGAATGAAATAGTAATCGAACAGCAAAAAAAGATGATTAAGCTAGAGAAATTATATAAAGAATTAGTTTGTGAATTTCAGTCTTTCGAAAGAACCTTGTTAAGTAATCCTATACATGATGATAAACCACCTCATTATTAGGACCATATATTTATAAAATGACTTCAATCATGATTATTTAGCAACGGTTTTAGGTATTCTCCTGTGAATGATACTTTGTTTGAAGCTATTTCTTCTGGTGTTCCGATTGCAACCAATGTTCCACCTCCATCACCTCCCTCAGGACCAAGATCAATCACCCAATCTGCTGTTTTTATTACATCAAGATTATGTTCGATTACTACAACTGTATTTCCACGATCACGAAGTCTGTTTAGCACTTTAAGTAAGTGCTCAATATCAAGAAAGTGAAGTCCTGTTGTAGGCTCATCAAGGATATAGAGCGTACTTCCAGTGTCTCGCTTTGAGAGTTCTTTGGCAAGTTTAACTCTTTGCGCCTCTCCACCAGAAAGTGTTGTCGCATTCTGACCTAATTTTACATAACTAAGACCAACGTCTACTAACGTAATAAGTTTCTTTGCAACAATTGGCACATTTTTAAAAAAAACAGCAGCATCTTCAATAGTCATATTAAGGATTTCATGTATATTCTTTCCTTTATATCTAATTTCAAGAGTTTCTCGGTTGTAGCGCTTTCCATGACATGTGTCACATGGGACATATACATCTGGTAAGAAATGCATTTCTACTTTAATGACACCATCACCTTGGCATGGCTCGCATCGACCACCTTTTACATTGAAACTAAAGCGTCCTGGCATATAACCACGGGAGCGCGCTTCTTGCGTACCAGCAAATAGCTCACGAATTGGAGTAAATAGACCACTATAGGTAGCTGGATTTGATCGTGGCGTTCTTCCTATTGGGCTTTGACTAATATCAATTACACGATCAATATTCTCTAGGCCAGTAATCTTTTTATGAGGAGCGGGGCCTCGCTTTGACTTATTCAATTCATCCGCTACGGCCTTATATAAAGTATCATTAACAAGTGTAGATTTACCTGAGCCAGAAACACCACTAACACATGTTAGTAATCCTATTGGTATTGAAACGTCAATATTTTTTAAATTGTTGCCTGATGCCCCAATAATCTTTATCTGTCTTATTAAATCATTTTTTGTTCGTTTCTTTGGTAGCATTATTGAGCGTTTACCAGATAAATATTTTCCTGTTAAAGATTTTGGATCATTTTTAATTTCTTCTGGCGTTCCTTGAGAAACAATCATGCCACCATGGACTCCTGCACCTGGACCGAGATCAACAACGTGATTAGCTGCAAGTATTGCCTCTTCATCATGTTCTACTACAATTACTGTATTACCAATATCTCGAAGGTGAATGAGTGTTTTTAATAAACGCTGATTATCACGCTGATGAAGACCGATTGATGGTTCATCTAGTATGTACATTACACCTACAAGCCCAGAACCAATTTGACTCGCAAGTCTTATGCGCTGTGCTTCACCACCAGACAAGGTATCAGCACTTCGATCAAGTGATAAATAATCAAGACCAACGTCAGATAAGAAATTTAACCTGTCATTTATTTCTTTAACAATTGTGTCAGCAATAGTGGCTCTCCAGCCACTAATATTTAATTTTTTAAAAAATTTACATGCATGACCAACAGAAAGTTTTGTTATATCTGGAAGTGAGCTATCAGATATAAATACATGACGAGCTGATCGATTTAATCTTGCTCCATTGCATTCTGGACATATCTGAGTATTAAGAAACTTTTGTAGCTCTTCTCGAACCGCATTAGATTCTGTTTCATGGTATCTTCGTTCTAAATTTGGCAAAACTCCTTCAAAATTATGTGATTTTTTGATTTGCATGCCACGCGTATTTTCATAATAAAAATTAATTTTTTCTTTACCACTACCATATAAGATAATATTTTGTATTTTTTCAGATAGAGAATTAAAAGGTTTTTCAGCATCAAACTTGTAGTGAGATGCGATACTTTTAATCATATGGTAGTAATAAGTTGTTTTTCTATCCCATCCTCGAATAGCGCCTCCAGCTAGAGATAATCCAGAATTAACAACAACTCGAGAGGGGTCAAAGAATTGTTTTACACCAAGTCCATCACAGCTTTGACAAGCACCTGTTGGGTTATTGAAAGAAAACAAGCGAGGTTCTAACTCTGTTAGGCTAAAACCACATTCATTACAAGCAAAGCGATCTGAAAAATTAATTTCATCTTCAAATAATCCTTCCATTGATGCGATACGAGCGTTACCATCTGCCAATCTAAGTGTTGTTTCAAATGATTCTGTTAAGCGTAACCTGAGGTCTTCTTTGATTTTAAATCGATCAACAATAACTTCAATATTGTGTTTTTTTCTTAAATCAAGTGATGGCGGCTCATCTAACTCATAAATTTCACCATCAATTCGAGCACGTATGAAACCCTGTGCTCTCAGGTCATTCATTAATTGAAGGTGCTCACCTTTTCGTTCTGTGATAACTGGAGCAAGCAACATAAATTTACTATTTTCTGGAAAAGCCATCACCTGATCAACCATTTGCTCGATTGTTTGAGCTTCTAGTGGTAATCCATGATCAGGACATTTAGGTGTACCTGCTCGCGCATAAAGTAGTCGCAAGTAGTCATATATTTCAGTCACTGTGCCGACAGTTGAGCGTGGATTATGAGAGGTAGCTTTCTGTTCTATTGATATTGCCGGTGATAAACCTTCAATATGGTCAATGTCAGGTTTTTCCATCATTGATAAAAATTGACGTGCATATGCTGATAGTGATTCAACGTATCTCCGTTGTCCTTCAGCATAAATAGTGTCAAATGCTAGTGATGATTTTCCAGAGCCTGATAACCCTGTAAAAACAATTAGTTGATCACGTGGTAAATCTAAATCAACATTTTTAAGATTATGAGTTCTTGCACCGCGAATTGAGATTTTTTTCATATTATTAGGAACAGTGATTTGAAGTAACCTGGTACTATACTTCGCTATGATTATATAAGGCAAAAAGTTTTGTTAAAATGACTCAAGTAAATTTAGAAAAAAAAATAATGAATGCAATTGAACGTCGTTCAATTGCTGTAATTGCAATTATTTCAATGTTAAGGATGTTTGGAATTTTCGCTCTTTTACCTGTCTTATCGTTATATGCAAGTGAGTTAGAAGATGCCACTCCAATTTTGGTAGGACTTGCTGTTGGCGCTTATGGATTAACGCAGGCCAGTTTACAGATACCCCTAGGGGTTTTATCAGATCGCATAGGTCGCATACCCGTAATAATTCTTGGCCTTACAATATTT
Organism: Gammaproteobacteria bacterium; assembly: GCA_002685275.1. Next base: position 7,312 of record NYWX01000015.1, on the reverse strand, counting down.
TCAATTGGCAGCCTACTTGCCGCAATCAGTGATTCCATCTACGGAGTTATATTTGGCCGATTATTGCAAGGTGCTGGAGCAATCTCAGCAACGCTTAGCGCGTTGATAACTGATACAACTCGTAAAGAAGTGCGCACAAAATCAATGGCTGGAGTGGGAATTGGAATCGGAATGTCATTCATGATTGCGATGATACTTGGGCCTCTCATAGCTGCAAATTTTGGTGTACGCCTCTTATTTTTGGTAGCAGCAATCATGGCTATTATTGCTGGGTTTGCTCTAGCATTACTACCGAGCATTCCTAAAGTTAAGAAAAATAAAAATTGGAGTTTGATGCCTGCAATGCGCGCAAACCTGTTACGTATAGATGCGTTTGCTTTTTTATTGCATGCAATAATGACAGCTACTTTCGTGGCGTTACCCTTTCTTTTAAAAACAAGCTTAGAATTAGATTTGATTGATCATTGGAAGATTTATGTTGGCGCTCTTTCAATATCTCTTTTTATCTCTATTCCAATGATTATGAATGACCACCGACAAGGTCGCGATCAACTTATTTTAATTTCAATTAGTATGATTTTTATCGCTCAATTAGCATTTACATTCTTCAATTCATCATTAACATCTGTATTTTTAGCTTTAGCCGTTTATTTTGGTGGTTTTAACTATCTTGAAGCAAGTCTCCCAGCTAGACTATCTATAATGTCAGATGACAAAGCTCGAGGAGCATCTCTCGGAATGTTTTCAAGCGCTCAATTTCTAGGCGCCTTCATTGGAGGTCTTATCGGGGGGTATGCTTTAAATCAAGATTTGCCATCTGATGTATTTCTTGTATGTGCATTTTTAGCAAGTCTTTGGTTGATTATTCAGGGCTGTGTTTTTTTAAGAAAAACATAAAATCATCTTTATAAGAGAAAACAGGCTAGCTTTTATATAATCAAACACTACAATATTAGATATCATCAATTTTGTTAGAAATAAAATTCATATTATCGATAGGGGATCTGCATTATGGCACGGGGTATAAATAAGGTAATTATTGTTGGGAATGTTGGAGGAGATCCGGAAACGCGTTATATGCCAAGTGGCGCAGCCGTAACAAATCTTACAATTGCAACTAATGAATCATGGAAAGATAAGGCAACCGGTGAGCGTAAAGAGCGTACTGAGTGGCATCGTGTAGCTATGTTTAATCGTTTAGCTGAAATTGCAGCAGAATATCTTCGAAAAGGTTCTCAAGTTTTTATTGAAGGAAAACTTCGCACAAGAAAATGGCAGGATAAAAATGGACAGGATCGTTACACCACAGAAATTATAGCCGATGAGATGCAAATGCTTGGAGGTCGCACAGGCTCTGGAAGTAATGCATTTAGCCATGATCAACAAAGTGAAGCTTCCTCTAATGTGGAGAGTCAAGCTCAAGATAATATGAGTTCTTCTGTTGAACCGGGCCCTGATGATTTTGATGATGATATCCCATTCTAGTACCTTTTTATTATGAGTAAAAAATTATTTATAAAGACTATGGGCTGCCAAATGAATGAATATGATTCAGAGAAGATGGCAGATGTACTTAGAGAATCTCAAGGCTATGAATTAACTGATAATCCAGAATCAGCTGATCTTTTATTAGTAAATACATGCTCCATTCGAGAAAAAGCTCAAGAGAAAGTATTTTCACAGTTAGGCCGTTGGCGAAAATTAAAAGATAAAAATCCAAATATAAAAATTGGTGTCGGTGGCTGTGTTGCGAGCCAAGAGGGTGAGGGAATCAGCAAAAGAGCACCATTTGTAGACGTTGTGTTTGGCCCTCAGACGTTACATCGATTACCTGATTTGATTGATAGCTCAGATAAAGCTAAAAAAGCAGTTGTTGATATTTCATTCCCAAAAATTGAAAAATTCAAAAATTTTCCAAAAGTTAGGGATGTTCAAGCATCGGCATTTGTTTCGATTATGGAAGGGTGTAGCAAAATCTGTAGCTTCTGTGTTGTACCTACTACTAGAGGTTATGAAGTTAGTAGGCCGCCCGAGCAAATAATGGAAGAGATAAGTGATCTTGCCATAAAGGGGGTAAGAGAGATTAATTTATTAGGCCAGAATGTAAATGCTTATCAAGCTAAAAACAAGGAAGGTGAAAAATTTAAATTAGCAGATTTATTAAAGTTAGTCAGTGATGTGGGGGGAATTGAGAGAATACGATATACAACATCTCATCCTCTTCAATTTACTGATGATTTAATAGAAGCCTATAGAGATAGAAAAATGGCAAATTACCTTCACCTACCAGTTCAAAGCGGTTCCGATAGAATACTGAAGTTAATGAGAAGAAAATATAAAGTTGAAAGATATCTTAATCGTATAGAAAAATTAAGATTAATAAGGCCTGATATTAGTATATCTTCAGATTTTATAGTTGGCTTCCCTGGGGAAACGGAGGAAGATTTTCAAGCAACATTAGATCTAATAGATAAAGTAGGTTTTGATCAATCATTTAGTTTTATTTATAGTCCAAGACCTAATACTAAAGCTGCAGAAATGCATGATGATGTAGATCAAGCAATAAAATTAAAAAGATTGCAAAAACTACAGAAAAAAATAACTGAGAATGCAAAAATAATTAGTGAAAAAATGATAGGTACATCTCAAGCTGTGCTTGTAGAAAGGATTTCAAAGAAAGATGAAACTCAATTAACTGGTAGAACCGAGAATAACCGTTGGGTAAACTTCGATGGCCCATCATCTTTAATTGGGGAAATTGTTAACGTAGTAATTACAGAAGCACTTACAAACTCTCTCCGTGGCCGACTCAAAGAAAATTCAGCTGTTACTTAATTTGATTAATTCTTTAAATATAAATTTTGATTAATAACCAATTTACAAAAGATGTTCTTCTTGAGCCGGCAGATAATTCACGTTTGGCAAATTTATGTGGCCAGTTTGACGAGAACTTGAGGCAGATTGAACGCAGACTTAAGGTTGGTATATCTAGTCGAGGTAATTTTTTTCGTTTAAAGGGAGCATCTTCAGCAGTTGAGATTGGGAGAGATGTGCTTTTGTATTTATTTGAGATGACAGACAAAGAACATTTAGATGCAGAACGTGTGCATATGATTATACAGGAATCTTTTATGGATGATTCTGAGACATTTTTGAATTTTGATAAAATCTCTTCTAATGATAAGAATAATGGCGCAACTGTTATTCAAACACCCAAGAAAATAATTAGACCTCGGGGCGCCAATCAAATTTCTTATATTAAGAAAATAAATAATTATGATCTTGCCTTTGGTATTGGACCAGCTGGTACTGGTAAAACTTATCTTGCCATAGCTTCTGCTGTTGATGCACTTGAAAGAGAACAGGCAAGGAGAATTATTTTAGTTAGGCCTGCAGTAGAAGCAGGTGAGCGGCTTGGTTTCTTGCCAGGTGATTTATCTCAAAAAGTAGATCCTTATTTGAGACCGATGTATGACGCTCTATACGATATGATTGGAGCTGATCGTGTAATGCAACTAATTGAAAAAAATGTTATCGAAGTTGCGCCCTTGGCTTTTATGCGCGGTAGATCTTTAAATGAATCAATCGTTATTCTTGATGAAGCGCAAAATACAAGTATTGAGCAGATGAAAATGTTTCTTACTCGAATAGGCTTCGGATCAAGCGTAATCGTCACAGGGGATTTAACACAGATTGATTTGCCAGCCGGACAAACTTCGGGACTTAAAAATGCTGCAGAAGTATTGCGAGAAGTTGAAGGTGTTTCATTTACTTTCTTTTCTTCAAAAGATGTAGTGCGTCATGAACTTGTGAAGCGTGTATTTGAAGCCTATGAGAAATATGAATCTTCAAGTTGATATAAAAATTGATGTTGAAGACAAGATGGCTATGAATTTAGTTGATATGAAATTATGGTTAAGGCGTGCTTTTGAGGCATCGGATTATAAAAACGATGCAGAAGTATCTGTTCGTGTAGTAGATGAGGTTGAGATTCGCAGACTTAATAGAGAATTTCGGCATCAAGATAAGATAACAAACATTTTATCTTTCCCAGCTGGCTTTATTGAAGGCTTCCCAAACAATTGTATGATGCATCTGGGTGACATCATTATTTGTTCTGAAATACTTTTTCGTGAAGCTATAGAGCAAAATAAGCTCATCTCGGAGCATTGGGCTCATATATTAGTGCATGGGATGCTTCATTTACTTGGATTCAATCATACGAATGATGCTGAAGCTGTTACTATGGAAAATTTAGAAATAGAAATATTGACTGGCTATGGGCTTAAGAATCCATATGAAGAATCTCTTTAAGAGTATGATGCATTAAATTTATGAATGATAAAGCAGATAAACCTCCAAGTATAAGCGGCTCGGGTGCTCCTGGCTTGATTTCACGTGTTATTAGAGCAGTTAGAGACGAGCCCTGGAGCCGTCATGAAATTCAAAATTTTATTCAATCAGATATTGAGCTTGATGCAGAAGAGAGGAGCATGCTATCAGGTGTTTTAGAAGTATCTGAAACTCAGGTTCGAGAAATTATGGTGCCGCGCTCTCAAATGGTTGTGATAAATACAGAAGAGAGTTTTGATGTTACCCTTAAATTGATTGTTGATTCAGGACATTCACGTTTTCCTGTTATTTGCGGGGATCGCGATGAAGTACTTGGTATTCTATTAGCAAAAGATCTGCTGCGATATTATGGTAGTGATGAAGCAAAAGATCTCACTATCAAAAAATTACTTCGATCTGCATCTGTTATTCCCGAATCAAAAAGACTTAATGCTCTTCTAAAAGAGTTTCGTGCTAGCCATAATCATATGGCAATTGTAGTTGATGAATATGGCAGTGTATCAGGACTATGCACTATTGAGGATGTTCTTGAGGAAATAGTTGGCGAAATCGACGATGAGCATGATCATGAAGAAGTAGAATTTATAAAATTAGATGTAGGTCAAGACGGGACAGAACGTTTCATTGTGCGCGCGTTAACTCGCATTGAAGATTTTAATGATTATTTTGAATGTGATTTAGACGATGAAGAATACGATACGATTGGCGGATTGTTAATGCATGAACTTGGCCGTCTTCCTGGCTCTGGTGAAAAAATTGAAATTGGTGAATTTAAATTTGTCGTTTTAAAAGCAGATGGACGACGAATTGATGTATTAAAATTACAACGAAACAATGGCTAAAAAAAATTTAGCTTTTTTGTTTTCTTTGCCCTCCAATAGACCAATTTCTAGTCGTTTTTTTGCTTTTCTTATTGGCAGTGCAATGACTTTAGTATTTGCTCCTGCTGAATTTTATTTACTTGCTCCTTTTTTAATTTCACCCCTTCTATTTGTTGCGTTAACGACAAGCCCAAAAGAAACAGCATCACATTTTTTTTATTTTGGTCTTGGATTATTCATTGCTGGAACATATTGGATTTATATATCTGTTCATGTTTATGGTAATGCAGCACCATGGGTCGCTATCATTCTAATGGTTGCCCTATCATTGCTTATGGCTTCATTTATGTGGTTATCAGGATGGCTTATATCTAAGCTTTCATGTGGAAAGCCTTGGCATATATTGTTTATCGGACCTTCAGTTTGGGTTCTTGTGGAATGGCTCAGAGGTTGGGCATTTACTGGGTTTCCTTGGCTATCTCAGGGTTATGGGCAAATTGATTCTGCACTGAGTGGTTGGGCGCCTATTTTTGGAGTTTATGGCGTATCAATGATGGTTCTTTTTAGTAGTGCTGCTATTCTTTTATCAATCATGATGAGAGGTAAAGAACGGATAGCTGCAATTTCGATCATCTTTTTACCATGGGCGCTGGGCAGTATATTAAAATCAGTAGAGTGGACTGAGGCTCACGGAAAACCAATTCGAGCAACAGTTATTCAGGCAGGCATATCACAAGACAAAAAATGGCTTCCTTCACAACGTCAGTCCATTCTTAGCTTTTATCGGGACACAACTTTAAATATGGCTGATAGTGATATAATTGTATGGCCTGAAGTCGCTATTCCTTCATTGCAAGATAAAAATATTAATTATTTAAATACAATTAATTATAACGCTAAGTTAAATAATCAAACGGTGCTGGTAGGTATTCTTGAACGAGAAACAAAGAACAATGCTCATCCAAAAATTTATAATAGTGTCATGTCGTTAGGTACTGATGAATATCAAGTTTATAGAAAAAGACATTTAGTTCCATTCGGAGAATACTTTCCGGTTCCAGCCTTTGTTAGAGAATGGATGAAATTAAAAAATTTACCCTACTCTGATCTTTCATCAGGAATTGATAATCAGCCATTACTTAAGACGTCAAATGGTTTAAATTTATCTATAGCAATTTGCTGGGAAGACGCTTTTGGGGTAGAGCAGTTATATGCTCTCCCTGTTGCCGACTTTTTGGTAAATGTTAGTAATGACGCTTGGTTTGGCGATTCTATTGCACCTCATCAACATCTACAGATAGCTAGAATGAGGGCGCTGGAAGTTGGTCGTTATTCTATTCGTTCAACCAATACTGGAATCAGCGCATTTATTGATCCAATTGGTGATTTAATAAAGACAGGCAAGCAATTTGAGCCTGTTGTAATGAGTACTGATATTTATTCACATAGAGGCAATACTTTGTATGCTAGTTTTGGAAACTGGATGATTTTAGGAATTTGTAGCTTAATACTAAGTTTTTTTAGTTTCGACACAATAAAAAAAATAATACATTTACTAACAACAGTTATAATGTTTAATTAAGCCATAATTTTTTATGCGTTTTTTTCCAAATATAAAAATAATGTGTATTTATGAGTAATTCTTACAATCCTGAAATAGTCGAACTTGATGCCCAAAAATATTGGGAAGATTCCCATAGTTTTGAAGTTAAAGAAGATCCAGGTAAGGAAAAATATTATTGTTTAACTATGTTTCCATATCCAAGTGGAAAATTGCATATGGGGCATGTTCGCGTCTTTACTATCAATGATGTCATTGCAAGATTTCAACGCCTTAAGGGAAAATATGTGCTGCAGCCAATGGGTTGGGATGCTTTTGGCATGCCTGCAGAGAATGCCGCAATTCAGCGCGGTATCCCTCCATCTAAATGGACCTATTCCAACATAGAGGACATGCATAGCCAGCTTAAGCGTTTAGGTTTTGGTTACGATTGGTCGCGTGAAATTATTACTTGTAAACCTGATTATTATCGCTGGGAACAGTGGCTTTTTGTAAAAATGTTTGCCAAGGGCCTGGTATATAAAAAGAAGTCAATTGTAAATTGGGATCCTATTGATCAAACAGTTTTAGCAAATGA
>NYWX01000014.1 GCA_002685275.1 Gammaproteobacteria bacterium | reverse complement strand
AAGCTCACCCCTGCCAGCAACTAATAATTCCTGCAAAAAATTTTCTGGCGCAGTGCTCCGCATCAATGCTGTTCCTATTAATGCTAGTGAATATCCATTTTTTCTGGCATTGACAATATCTTGTATCTCATTAATCCCACTCTCAGCAACTGATAAAACGCGATCTGGTAATTCTTTAGAAAGTCTAATCAGTCGCTCTGGATTTACTTTCAGTGTCCTTAAATCTCGAGTATTGACCCCAAATAATAATTTTCTTTTGCTTGCATAATTCCGATATCGCTTCTCCATTAATAGTGCTTTTGATTGTGTTAGATCGTCATCACTGAAAGACTCCAGAAGCACAAATAATGAATGATCAAATGCGCAATCCAGCATATATCGCAATTCGGCTGGCTTAAAAAGGGCTGTAATTAATAACACTCCGCTAGCCCCACAATTTCTTGATTCAGTTATCTGTCGTGGATCAACTAAAAAATCTTTCCGCATTACAGGTATAGATAGGTGCTTCAACACAGCGGCCGCAGCTCGTAAGTCATTTGTATGGCCAGCAAAACGAGTAGGCTCAGTCAATACTGAAATAGCTGCTGCACCACCTTGCGCATAGGCCAGTATTTGCTCTTCCATCTCTATGTTTGCTGATAACTTGCCCTCAGCAGGAGAGTTTGCCTTATATTCAGCAATGATATCGAAATTTGATAATTTTAATTCAAATACTGGTTTATCAAAATCACAAATATCATGGTTTGAAGATAAGGCTTTCGCTCTCACCATACTTTGTTTCGCCATTTGTTGTATAAAATTACTCATTTTTATTAAAATACTCTTTAAAGTTATTCAAATAATTCAACGCAGAACCATTATCGATAATAGTTGCTGCAGCTTGCATGCCATCAATAGGATGTTCGACTTTACCCATTAATTCCAAAACTAATGAGACGCCCATTAATAGAGCATCGCGGTGAGCGCCTTTATCTTGTCCATTAAAAACAAGTTCCAATGCCCTAGCATTATAGGCCGCATCTTTTCCAGATAATTCATCTGGTGTACATCGATTTACACCATAATCTTCAGGCTGTCTAACACTCTCAATAACTTTGCCAGGCTTAACATCATATAAGACAAATTCTCCAATCGGTGTTGCTTCATCCCATGCTGGAGCTCCATGCACCACAAAAGCTCGTTCAATAGATAATCCAGATAACGTATCAGCCATTAACTGAGCTGCAGCTTTACTAAACGCACCAATCAATTGAAAAGGGGGGGCCACTGGATTACTCAGTGGACCCAACATGTTAAATACTGTTCTTACACCTAGGGCAGTCCTAACAGGCATGATTGCTTTCATTGCAGGATGGAAGGCTGGAGAAAATAAAAATGTAAACCCAAGATTATTGAGCGCTTTGATAGCCTTATTTTCTGAAACTGGCAATACCATCCCAATACTCTCTAACATATCAGCACTTCCTGATTTGCTAGAGATTGATCGATTGCCATGCTTAACAACTCTTATTCCAGCAGCAGCAGCTAATAATCCGGTACCTGTAGATAAATTTAAACTGCCAGATCCATCACCTCCTGTTCCCACCGTATCCAAAGTAGGAGTACCTTCAGGAATAATTGGACGAATCGCAAGATCTCGCATCCCACGAGCAAAACCTCTAATCTCGTCAGCTGTCTCACCCTTTGCCCTTAATCCAGCTAAAAGTGCCCCTGAGAAAGTAGGTGTTAAGACTTCTTGTGCCATGGCAAGCATCAAATCATAAGCTTCCTCTTCTGATAGAGAAGTACCATCCAATAGCTTATTCAACATATTGATATATTGGTCACTCATAATTAGTTCCCTCGATGAAATTGCGAATAATCATTGGCCCTTCTGGCGTTAAGATACTTTCTGGATGAAATTGAACGCCTTCGATTGGCAACTCTTTATGCCTAATCGCCATAATTTCTTGATTTACAGTAGTAGCTGTAATGACCAACGTGCTCGGAATACTTTTTGGTTCAGCAGTAAGCGAATGATACCTTCCTGCGGAAAATGGGTTAGCTACGTCTCTAAAGATAGTTTTCTCATCATGGTTAATATTTGATGCTTTTCCATGCATCAGTTGAGTTGAACGAACAATATTGCCACCAAAATATTGCACAATACACTGATGTCCAAGACACACGCCTAATATTGGAATTCTCTGCGAAAAAGTATCAATCAATGCGATTGAATTACCAGCATTATCGGGACTGCCTGGGCCTGGCGAGATTACTAAATGAGTGGGTTTTATTTCTAGAGCCTCTATTGCAGTTACCTTATCATTGCGAAAAACCACTACTTCAACATTTTCTGTTTGAAAGGCTTGAACTAAATTGTAAGTAAAAGAGTCATAATTATCAATTAATAAGACTCTCACTTTCTTGGTTTTCATAATCCCTCTCCAGCCATTTCTAATGCTTTTTTAAGTATTGCGCTTTTAGCGAATACCTCTGCATATTCATTTTTAGCCAAGCTGTCTTTTACTATCCCTGCCCCAGCTTGATAACAATATTCATCATTATTAAAAACAATAGTACGAATGGTGATGGCTTGATCCATTTCACCTTTAATATCGAAGTAACCAGCTGTGCCACCATATAAACCACGCCCCTCCATTTCCATTTCCTCAATTAATTCCATTGCACGTATTTTGGGCGCACCCACAAGAGTTCCTGCTGGAAAACTAGCAGCGAATAAATCTAATGCATCTTTATCTGATGCCAACTCACCTCGCACACCACTAACAATATGCATTACATGACTATATCGTTCTATTTTACGGAATGGTTTAACTTCAATAGAATTCTTCTTTGCCACTCTTCCCAAATCATTTCTTGCTAAATCAACCAACATCACATGTTCTGCTGATTCTTTAGGATCAGCTAATAGTGTTTTTTCATTGAGTAAATCTTCCTCACGATTCGTGCCCCTCGGCATGGTGCCGGCAATAGGTCTCAATGATGCTTTTGTACCATCAAGTTTTACCAGCGCTTCAGGAGATGATCCGGCCACCCTTATGGCACCAAAGTCAAAATAAAACATATAAGGTGAGGGATTTAATAATCTCAATGCACGATAAACTTCAAAAGAATCCACATTCGATTGCCCCTTAAATACAACGGAAAGAACTATTTGATAGATATCTCCTGAATCAATCCATTCTTTACAGTGCTCCACTCGCTTTAAAAACTCTGCTTCACTCATTTGAGCTTTGGGCTCAGTAAACGAGATAGGGACTTCATGCACAGGTAAAGAAGCACGTAAACACCTAATTACTTCTTGTTTTAATTGTTTTCTTGCTACATCTGATCCAGCGTGGAGTAGAGCTGCTCTTCTAGTTAAGTGATCAAATACTAAAACTGAAGTAGGCATAACGAAGATTGCTCTAGGTAAGTTTTCTTGTGGCACTGTTAATGCAGGTAAATCCTCAAATAATCTAATAATATCGTAACCAGATACTCCAACTAAACCACCTGAAAATGGTAAATCATCGATAGATGGAGTTAATTTTGGAGCGGCCCTCAGCAACTTACGCAGACTTTGTAAATATTCTATTTGAGATGTAGGTTCATCAATAATTTTATCATCAAGGTATAAATGATTATTCTCCAAGCACACCGTTGATGCAGCACCAAAACCTAAAAAAGAATATCGTGCTAAGCGTTCTCCACCCTCGACACTTTCGAGTAAGAATCTTGGTTGCAAGTCACGTAGCTTCATGAAAGCAGACACTGGTGTGTCCAGGTCTGCAATGATATCAAATACTGATGTTTCTTTCATAATTTCTCTTCTTTAATGCAAAAAAAAACCCATCTCCTAAATTACAAAGGAGATGGGTTTTTTCTAAAAATTTAACTAAACGTCAGCCTAGCCCCACTCCTTGTGCGAATGCCATGACCAACTCCAAATATTTTTATTATTTAATTTCATAATCATCGAAGTATCTCTTGCTCGTTCAGAAAGGTCAAGTCCACAATCCATATATAGTCGGTAATACCAACGAAAAACCTACCCACATAATAAAAATTAATGGAATCCCAATCTTCAAGAAATCAGAGAATTTATAACCTCCTGCACTTAAAATTAATAGGTTTGATTGATACCCAAAAGGAGTGGCATAACTCATATTAGCACCAAATAATACTGCTAATATAAAGGGCTCTGGATCGACTTGTAATTGCTGTGCAATACCAATTGCTATAGGTGTTCCAATGACAGCTGCAGCGTTATTAGATACAATATTTGTCATAATTGACATCAACAACATAAACAAGCTCAAAATAACAGGAATAGGTAATCCACCAACTGCTGTTGCGAACGAAACAGCAAGATAACTTGCCATATTCGTCACTACTAATGCCTTTCCTAATGCTAGACTTGCCACAATTATCATTATTATCTTTGTGGAAAGTGCGTTCGCAGCATCTTGCCAATTAATACAGCCCAGCAAGAGTAAGAACCCAACCCCAATTAATGCACTCACTGATATTGGAACAAATCCAAGTGCAGCAGAAAGTATAACCACACTAAGAACTGTCAGGGCTCGTTTAGACTTGTGAGTTTGAGGCAGATCTTTGGCTCCATCCAGTACCAACATTTTGCCACTATCTCTTAATGCCTCAACTGCTTCTTTACCTCCCTGCACCAAGATAACATCACCAGCTCTTAATTTAACTGTATTCAAGTTTCCTCTAGTCTCAGGATCAGAAGTCCTAGCTCGATGAATAGCCAATGCTATCAGTCCATATTTATTTCCAAAATTAACTCCATCAAGACTTTGGTAGTGAAGTGGTGACCCCCGAGTAACAACCACTTCTGCTAATTGTTGACCTTCCTCTTTAATGGGGGTCTCATCGTCTACTGGATGATCAGGGTCTGAGAGACTGTAGAGTGTTGCACCTAAGCTTTCTTCGAAATATTTTAAATTTTCCGACGTGTCCTTCACAAATAAACGATCACCAGCCAAAATAACAACAGATGGAAATGGTGATAATACTAAATTTTCATTTCGTTGAATTTTTTCGATTCGTATTTCGCCATTTGTTTTAGCTAATATTTCAGAAAGTTGCTGACCGGCAGCAAACCCCTCCTCATTGATAAGCAATTGACTGTTGAAAATTCGTGGAGAAGTATCGGCCATGGGTGGTGTTCGTTCCGGTAATAATTTAGGGGCGATTAACCATAAAAACAGAATTCCAATTCCGCCAACAATAGCTACTGGCAACATAAAGTCAAACATAGAGAAATCTCGGATTCCAGTATCTCTCGCCAAACCAACAACTAACAAATTGGTTGAAGTACCAATAGTTGTTGACATACCACCAATAATTGCAGCAAATCCCATTGGCATCATTACGTTAGAAACTGGAAACTTGGTCCGTAATGACACACCAACCAATATAGGCATTAATAAAACAATAATTGGAGTATTGTTCATGAAAGCACTTAAAATACTTGCGGTAATCATTGTAAGTAAGAGTGCCAAGACAGGCCAAGATGCCCAAGCCTTACTAATCAGTGATGCAAGAGGTTGAAGTGCCCCAGTTCTCTCTATTGCTTGTCCAATTATCATTAACGAGCAAATCGTAATCAAAGCTTCATTACCAAAGCCAGCAAAGAAATCCAGTCGACCAAATGAATCTCCATTTATTGGATATGGGAAAATTTGAAATCCACCAATCAGCAGAAGCANNACCACAAAACTGGTTGATTCAAGNGGAATTTTATCTCTAGTAAATAAAATTAACGCAACTCCAGTCAATAACAGAACTGCAATACCATNANAANCTNGGCTTATAATTTCCAAGATAACTCCCTTAATTACATACACTAATTCTCTATGTTCATATATATGCTGATGTATTTCAAATATTGCATTGTTGTTAATAAACTTTCGAAATAATATTTCGACATATAAATATTTTGAACTGCATTGAGTTTTTGTTATGGTCTCGTGACTATTCTAAAATATTGAGTTAAATATATGCCTTCATTTGATGTGGTCAGTGATTTTAACTATCATGAAGTAACGAATGCAGTTGATCAAAGTAATCGTGAGATAACCACTCGGTTTGATTTCAAGGGAACCAATTCAAATTTTTCACTAGAAGAAAACTCTATCAATTTAACTTCAGAGTCTGAATTCCAGTTGCAGCAGATGTTAGATATCCTTAAACAAAAATTAGCTAAGCGTGGGGTAAATATTGGATGTCTTGAAGCTGAAAAGCCAGATATGAGTATCAATGAAGCACGTCAAAAGATCATTTTAAAAAAAGGAATTGATAGTGATTTAGCCAGGAAATTAGTCAAGCACATCAAAACCAGTAAAATTAAAGTGCAAGTAGCGATTCAAGGTGATCAACTTCGAGTCTCTGGAAAAAAAAGAGATAATTTGCAAACTGTAATACAGTTACTCAAAGATCTCGATATTGATCTTCCATTACAATACGAAAATTTCCGCGATTAAATACCAAACAAACTCAAGTTAATATTTTGCGAAGACAAGACATACAATTTTCTAAAAAAGATCAGGCTTTGCGTGATGATGTTCATATGCTTGGTTGCCTAATTGGTGATCTAATTAAAGAACAAGGTGGTCAAGAATTGTATGATTTTGTTGAAAATGCCAGAAAAACTGCAATCTCAGGAAGAGAGCTCCCTATTGCAGAAAAAAACGCTTTAAATGAGCTAGTAAAAAATCTTAAGCCAGCATTTGCTATGGAAATTATTCGCTCATTTTCAACTTATTTTCAAATGGCTAATACTGCAGAAAAAGTTCATCGTATCCGGAGAAGACGTTCTTATTTACAGGATCCTAAGCAACATCAACCAGGTGGAATGGAAGAAATTCTTATTGAATTAAAAGCTCAGGGATTGCAGCTAACTGAATTAGAGTCTATCTTGAATTCAATACTCATACAGCCAGTTTTTACTGCCCATCCGACTGAACCAACAAGAAGAACAATTCTTCAAAAAGAACAACGTATCGTAAGGCAATTGATCGATATGTTAAATCCCACCATGACCGCGCAAGAGAAAATGGTTTGTATTGAAAATATAAAACTTGAGGTATCTACTTCATGGCAAACCCAAGAACATCCTTTGGATCAAATGACTGTTGCAGATGAATTAGAGCATATTTTATTTTTTATTACCGATGTCCTATATCGAGTGCTTCCCCCGCTTTATGAAGACATACAAAACTCTGTCTTACAAGTCTATGGAGAAGAGGCAAGAGAGATAAATATTTCAAATATACTTAGTTTTGCTAGTTGGGTTGGAGGTGACATGGATGGTAATCCCAATGTTAATGCTAAGACAATCAGAGAAACAATGGCAAGACAGAGAGCTCTTATTTTAAATCTTTATTTTAATGAATGTGGTGCTCTCTCCTCAAAGTTGAGCCAATCTTCAACGAGGGTTAGTGTTGATCCAGCAATTTTTGAAAAAATTGATGAATATAAAGAAAGTTTTCCAAATGCTTTTCATTCGATCCCACCTCGTCACAGAGAAATGCCATACAGAGTATTCTTGAGGCTCATTCAAGAAAGACTACAAGCCACTCATGATGATGAAGCTTTTCCTTATACTCAGGCTTCACAATTTAAAACTGACATTAGTATCTTAGCCAATAGTTTAAATAATAATAAAGGTCATAATGCTGGCCTATTTGCAGTTCAGCGATTATTACGTAGAATTTCAGCTTTTAAATTTCATTTACTTACTTTAGATGTAAGACAAAATGCGATGGTACACAGAGAAGTAATTGCTGAATGCTTAGGTGAGACCGAATGGCTAAATTGGAGCTCAAAACAGCGAACACAGCGCATAACAGAAGCATTAATCAATCAAGAATCACCAATAAATCAGCAAAGTACATTAACTAAAAAAACACTAGCAATTTTCCAAGCCATAGCCTTTTGTAAGCGTAAATATGGTAGAGAATCAATTGGTCTTTTTATTGTCAGCATGACACAAAATATAGATGATATATTATCTGTTCTGCTTCTTGCTGGTTGGGGTAATCTTCAAAACAGAGATGGTAATATCATGCTGGATATTGCACCCCTATTAGAAACTGTAACTGATCTTGAGAATGGACCAGCAATTATTCAAGCATTGATGGAGCATGATCATTATAGTAAGCATTTGCAGCTCAGAAATAATAAACAATCAGTAATGATAGGTTACTCTGACAGCAATAAAGATTCTGGAATCGCATCTGCAAGATGGGCACTGCAAAAATCGCAAATTGCATTAGCAAAAACAGCAACAAAACATGACATTAAATTATTTCTATTCCATGGAAGGGGAGGAACTATTAGTAGAGGGGGTGGTAAAACCCATACTGCCGTTCTTGGATCTCCTCCAGGGACTATCAATGGCTATCTCAGAGTAACTGAGCAAGGTGAAATCATAAATGAAAAATATGGGCTTCGAGGTATAGCATTGCGTACATTAGAACAAGCCTCAGCCTCTGTATTGTTAGCTAGTGCGATACCTGCTCATCAAAAACAAGAAAGTCCAGAGTGGCAGTCAATTATGCAAATAATTGCCGATCATAGTCAAAAAAAATACCGTGATCTAGTATATGATACCCCCGAATTTTATGA
Source organism: Gammaproteobacteria bacterium (assembly GCA_002685275.1). Next base: position 6,707 of record NYWX01000014.1, on the reverse strand, counting down.
ATATTTTCGACAAGCAACACCGATAGATTTAATTGAAAAAATGCGCATTGGCTCTCGCCCGTCATCACGCTCCAATATTAATAATTTTGATAATTTACGGGCCATTCCCTGGGTGTTTTCTTGGACACAAAATCGCTACATTATAACTGGTTGGTATGGTTTTGGATCTGGTATTGAGGCGGCAAAAAAACACTTTGGGGAAGCAGCCATAAAAAATATGTTTCAAAATTGGTATTTCATGAAAGCTCTTCTTTCAGATGTTGAGATGGTATTGGCAAAAGTAGATTTGAATATTGCAAATCGTTACTCAATGCTTTCTGAGAAATGGCATTCTCGATTTTCAAAGATCATTGAAGAGGAATTCCATCTCACACACAGCTCAGTGCTTAAATATTCTGATAATAAGAATATTTTAGATAATGATCTTACTCTCCAGAGAGCCATAGTACTCAGGAATCCTTATGTCGATCCAATGAGTTTGATACAAATTGATTTATTGAAAAGATGGAGAGCCTCTGGTTGTGAAGATGAGGCATTATTTGAAGCCCTAGTAACTAGTGTTAATGGCATAGCCCAAGGCCTCCAAAATACTGGCTAAATTAATCTGTCATTCGCTGAAGAACTTTCCATTGCCCCTTTGTGTGACTGGATATTTCTCTATTTTTTACTGAGATGCCTGCTGTATGTACTGTGTTTTTGTCACCTGAGACAAGCGGGTGCCATTCGGGCAGATTCAGTTTTTTATGGACTAATTTATATGCGCATGTGGCTGGCAACCAATCAAACATATCAATATTTTTGGTACTCAATGCAAAACAATTTTTAACTTTCTTCAAGCGATTCTTGTAGTCATTGCAACGACATGTTTTGGTATCGAGTAATCTACAAGCTACATCTGTATAAAATACTTCCCCAGTATCTGTTTCGATTTTCTCCAAACAACACAAACCACAACCATCACATAATGACTCCCACTCATCTGTGTTCATTTGTTTTAGTGTTTTTACTTGCCAAAAATTTTTTTTCACTACACTTAGTCTTTTAAGGATAGAATCAATCTTTTCATCAAATTGAATTTCTATGAAAGCTGTTTTTTTAGATTATAACACTATAGGGCCCCAAGATTTAGACTTGAGCCCATTAAAGGAATGCTTGCCTGAATTAATATTCTATGATTCTACAGCACCCTCAGAAGTGCCAGATCGAATACAAGATGTTGAGTATATATTAACTAATAAAGTTGAACTAAATAGAACTAATCTATCCAAAGCTAATAATTTAAAATTTATTGGACTAACCGCAACTGGTACCGATAATATTGATCTAAATTACACACAAAAAAATAATATTAGAGTATGCAATATTCGCTCATACTGTACACATTCTGTGGTAGAACATGTTTTTAGTGTAATTTTAAATCTCTCCCATAATATCAATCATTATCAACAATCAGTCAAAAATGGGGAATGGCAAAAAGCTGACGATTTTTGTTTAATCAATCAACCAATAAGGGAGCTTTCGGCCATGACAATTGGCATTATTGGTTATGGGGAATTAGGAAAAAATGTAGCTCTAATGGCTAAATTCTTTGGCATGAAGGTTCTAATAAATACTCGTTCTAAATCTAATCTCGAAAAAGATGATGCAATATCCCCCTTAAATACATTACTCAAAGAGGCTGATATTATTTCTCTCCACTGTCCTTTGACAAATGAAACTAAAAATATGATTAGCGATATAGAGTTAAATCTGATGAAAAATAACNCTATTTTAATCAATACTGCTAGGGGTGCTTTAGTGGACTCGCAAGCTCTCTTAGAGGCTCTAGNATCAAAGAAAATTGCTGGAGCAGCCATTGATGTTCTTCCTCAAGAACCACCTATTGATGGAAATTGCTTGCTTGATTATCATGATAATAACCTCATCCTAACGCCCCATATTGCTTGGGCCACTTCAAAGGCAAGGCAAAATGCCATTGATCAGCTAGCAAAAACAATTTGTGCTTTTCAGGCTGGACAAAAACTCAATGTAATTAGCTAATTATTTCGTAATATGCCAATTGGTGCAGATTTAATAGCCACTCTAGTTGCTAAATAACCACTAAAACAAACTAATACCCAACCACCAAACAAGCCTTGTAACCAAAGTGGCAGATTAAATGTATATTGCAAATCAAACAAACGATCTGTAATTTGCCAAGCAAGTATTGATGAACCTGATGCGGCTAGTATACCAGCAGCCAACCCAATAGCGGAAAACTCTGATAATAAACTCAACAACACCATACTCTTTTTCATTCCTAATGCTCTTAACAAAGCGCTTTCAAAACGCCGTTCATCAATAGTTGAATGAACTGCCGAAAATAATACCGTCACCCCAGCTGCCATGGTAAAAATAAATACTATTTGAATGGCCAAACTTACTTTATCTATGATTTGTTGTACTTGTTGGACTATTGGCTCTAAGTCTACAATTGATATTGTTGGATAATTTACTAATAATTTATTGAAAACATCACTCTGTAAATTATTTAGACGCAAGCTAGTAATAAATGTCATCGGTGACGACTCCAAAGCATTACTAGAAAAAACCATGAAAAAATTAGGTTGGAATGAATTCCAATCAACTTGTCTAATATTCGCAATAGTTGCTTGAACATTTTCACCTGCCACAAAAAAAGTTAGCGTATCACCGATGGATACCCCCATATCAATGGCTGCACTTTCTTCAACTGATACCAGTGGAATACCAGAATAATCTTCAGACCACCATTCACCTTCTACTATTTTGTTACTGGCATTAATGGTATTTGACCAGGTGAGATTGGCTTCTCGATTAGCCATCCACTGACCCCTCTCATCTGGATAACTCCGTAATTTTACATCTTCATTGTTAATTAAAGACATTCGGGCTCTTACCAGAGGCACGAAATCTGGTTTTTCTATATCAAATTCATCAAATATGCTCACAACGCCTGCTCTTTCATTTGGTTGAATGTTGATTAGAAAATAATTGGGCGTATTTTCGTTTAATGTTTCTTGCCAACCGACAAGCAAGTCATTTCGAATAAAGGATAGTAATAGTAGAACTGTTAAGCCAAGGCCAAATGCTACTATTTGAATCGCACTCTCTCGACCACGTCTCGCTATATTGGCCAATCCATAACGCCAGGAAGCGCCTAGGTTACCTCTCAATTGACTCAGCAAGATAATTAAAAGACGTCCAACAAAATACAAAGCTCCAGAGATAATAATTGCTCCAATCATAATAATTGATAATAAGTATGCGTCGCCAATCAAGTAATATAAGAGTAATCCAATAGCACTAATCGCAGTAACTGCTAAAATAAGTTGTGATGGTGGTGCGGGTAAACTGTCCTTTCTAAGAACTCTTAAAGGAGAAGTTGCACTTAATTGCATCAATGAAGGAAGCGCAAAGCCCAGTAACAAAATAAAAGCGGCCAAAAATCCTATCTTTAGTGGTCTTAAGCTTGGCTCTGGAAGATCACCCGCGAAGAGACTGGCCAACATGCTACTGATGGAGTTTTCAACTATAAAGCCCATCAAGCAACCCAAAAATACTCCAACTAAACCTATCATTGCTAATTGTAGTGTCATCACATAGACGACAAATTGTTTTTTTGCCCCCAAACTCTTCATTAAAGCCACTGAATCCATCCGACGTCTCATAAATCGCCTAGTTGACATCGCGATTGCTATAGCGCTTAACAAAATACTTATTATGGCTGTCATAGATAAAAACTGTTGAGCTCTATTAATCGCCTGATTAGTTCTCTCATTGCTGTCTGTTCGATCACTAATACGTGCTGAATCTGTAATAACATTCTTTATATCTTCAGTATATTTTTCAATATTTTGCTCTTCTCCTGCTACTAATAGGGAATAGTTAACTCGACTGCCCTCATTAATAAGGTCTGTTGATGTTATAGCTGAAATATTGATCAATATTGAGGGTGCAAGTGATGCAAAGCCAATGGCTTGATCAGGGCGATACCTCAAAACAGCGCTGATTTTAAAATTAGCACTGCCGATCGAAATCGAATCACCGACTTTTACTTGTAGTCTACTGAGAAGCGCGCCATCAACCCAAACACTATTTATATCTGGAATAGAATTAGCAATATGCTCGTCTCCATATTGCTTTTCTGAAATTCTTACATTACCACGCAATGGGTATTTCGCACTGACTGCTTTGATGGTTGCCAGAGCAGTATTATCTTGAGCATAGACAACGGTTGGAAAAGTTTGTGTTAAAGCAGTATCAAGATCCATGCTTGAAGCAGCTTTTACCCAATCCTCAGGAATGGCTTCGGCAGATCGAATTCTCAAATCAGCTGCCAATAGCTCATTGGCCTGTCTATCAATTGAAATACTAATTCGATCTGTTAAAAATCCAACCGCAGTAAGTGCACCGACCGCTAATGAGATAGCCGCAATTAAAACTAAAACCTCACCCGATCTTAATTGGCGGAAAAATGCGCGTACTGCAAACTTAATAGGATTCATTTTTTATATATTGCTATCTTCAATTAAAGAACCAGCATCTAGAACAATTTTTCTATTACACTTAGATGCAAGTTGAGAATCATGTGTTACTAAAATTAACGTTGTTTGTATGTCACGATTTAATTCAAACATTGTATTCATTATATTCTCACCTGTTTTTGTATCCAGATTTCCTGTCGGTTCATCCGCGAATAAGATACTTGGTTCAGCAGCAAATGCTCTAGCTATAGCCACTCTTTGTTTTTCACCGCCAGATAATTGATGAGGATAATGCTGAACTCTAGCTTGTAAACCAAGTTCATTAAGAATTTGTTGAGCATGCTTTTTTGCTGATTTTTTATTATTCAGCTCCAATGGAAGCATGACATTTTCCAGAGCATTCAAGGAAGGAATTAAATGAAAAGATTGAAAAACAAAACCTACATTTTTAGCTCGAACCTCTGCTCTATCATCTTCATCCATTTCAGTTAATTCTTGATCATTAAGAAATATATTTCCAGATGAAGCGATATCAAGACCAGCCATCAATCCAAGTAAGGTTGATTTACCGGCTCCAGAAGCACCAACTATTGCGACTGATTCCCCTTGGGTTACAATAAAATTTATATTGGATAAAATAGTAAGTGGGCCCTCTGGACTGGTAACCACTTTACTTACGTTTTCAATAACTAAAACATTCTTTTTATTTGGTGCAATATTTGACATGAAAAAACTCTTTCTTTGCTTTATTTTATTTTCTAACCCAATGATTGGTAAAGCTCAAATTCCGATTATTTTAATATTTGGTGATAGCTTAAGTGCTGGTTATGGTATTGATATAGACCAAGCGTGGCCTACATTACTTGAGGAGCGCCTTTCAAGCAAGAATCTCACCTATCAGGTTATCAATGCTAGTATCAGCGGAGAAACAACTGAGGGTGGTCTCTCTAGGATTGATAATGCAATCAATAAATACTCTCCTAAATTAATCATACTTGAACTGGGCGGTAATGACGGTCTTCGAGGTTTTCCTCCTCAACGGATTAAAGATAATTTGTCCAAAATAATCAAGACAAGTATTGTTAAGGATTCTTCTGTATTACTCCTAGGCATTAAAATACCACCAAATTATGGCCCCAGATATACGCAAGACTTTGAAAAAATCTATCAAGATCTTGCGCTAGAAAATAATATTCCATTAATTGATTTTTTTATGGAAAATGTAGCGCTTAATAAGAAACTAATGCAAGATGATGGTATTCATCCAAATGAAATGGCTCAGCCTATACTTTTGCAAAACATATGGGATACCCTATTACCTCTGATTCAATAGCAATAACTAAGAACGACAGGAGCTTATAAATGGAAAAAATTTGGCTTTCATCTTATCCAGAGGGTGTTCCAGAAAATATCACTCCGCCACCATTTAGCTCGTTGAAAGATCTGATCGAATCATCTCTGGTTAAATATTCAGAACGCATTGCTTATTCAAATATGGGCTCCACTCTGACATTTAAGCAACTTGATGAAATGTCATTAAATTTTGCCTGTTATTTACAGCAGGATTTAAAACTAAAAAAAGGTGACCGTGTTGCCATAATGTTGCCAAATATTTTGCAATACCCCGTTGCTCTATGTGGCATATTGCGTGCTGGATTGGTCGTGGTAAATGTCAATCCTCTTTATACTCCACGTGAATTAAAGCATCAATTAAGTGATTCTGGAGCACAAAGTATTATCATTCTTGATAATTTTGCCCATGTGCTTGCAGAGATAATTGATGAGACCGTAGTTGAACAAGTGATTTTAACCAAGGTAGGGGATCTACTAAGTTTCCCAAAAAACCACATAATCAATTTTGTCCTCAAATACATTAAGAAAGTTATTCCAGAATACAAACTTAATTCTGTAGTTAGCTTCCAAGATACATTAGACAAGAAAGATCATCAGACTCTTGATCCTGTGGACGTTAGTGAAAATGATATAGCATTCCTGCAATATACCGGTGGTACAACTGGCCTTTCAAAAGGCGCCATGATCACTCATAGAAATATGGTCTTTAATTTACACCAATCAAAAGCTTGGCAAGGAAACCTATTTGATGATGTTGAAGTCATCATTGCGATTACAGCATTGCCTCTTTATCACATTTTTTCTCTGCAAAGTAATTGCTTGGCAATGATGCTCGATGGCGGTGAAAAC
>NYWX01000013.1 GCA_002685275.1 Gammaproteobacteria bacterium | reverse complement strand
GAGCTTTTAAATTGGAGCGGGAAACCGGATTCCAACCGGCGACCTCAACCTTGGCAAGGTTGCGCTCTACCAACTGAGCTATTCCCGCAGAGCGTGTATTTTAGCACAACATTATTAATTCACAATGCTACATTTTACTTATGTTTTTTCTAGCTTAAGTCAGCTAGTATTGTTTTATAATCTACACTAAATAGCTGAACTCACATCAATAAAAATTTCGATATAATAATTCTAGGTGCAGGTGCCGCTGGTCTTATGTGTGCCATAACTGCCGCCAAAAGAAATAAAAGTATTTTAATTCTTGAAAAATCCAATAAAGTAGGGAAAAAAATACTTATGTCTGGTGGTGGGCGATGTAATTTTACAAATCTTTTTGTCGAGGCAGATCATTTCTTATCAAACAATCCTCATTTCTGTAAGTCTGCTCTGAATAAATATACGCCATATGATTTTATAGCCATGGTCGAAAAACATAATATTAACTACGTGGAAAAAAATCACCACGAATTATTCTGTGAAAAATCCTCAAAAGATATCCTCAATATGCTGCTTAAAGAATGCCGTGAGATGGATGTTCTTATCGAAACACACACAGACATAAAGGAGGTATCCAATAATAAAAATGAGGGTACACTTTTTCCTTATCAACTGAAGGTAATAACTAACTCAACTCATAAACATACAGTGCAATGCAAGTCCTTAGTTGTTGCCACAGGCGCCCTTTCAATACCCAAATTAGGTGGAAGTGGTTTTGGTTATGAGTTAGCTCAACAATTTGATCTTCCGTTAGTTACACGAAGAGCTAGTCTTGTTCCTTTTATGTTTACTGGTGAAATAAAAAATCTATGTGAAAATTTATCAGGCATCTCTTTACCAGTGGCAATCGAGAGTAATAATAAAGTTTTTGAAGAGTCGATGTTATTTACCCATAGAGGGTTGAGTGGTCCAGCTATCCTTCAAATTTCCAATTATTGGAGCCCTGGTGGTGAGATTACTATTAATTTACTCCCCAATATTGATGCAACTGAAGCTTTGTTATCTCAAAAACAAAATATGGAAAAATCGACTCTTAAAAAATATCTTACCACCCTACTTCCAAAAGCATTAGTTACCAATCTAGAAACTCTCTGGTGGCAACCTATTAGAGATCGAGCATTTCTTGAAATAAGTAATGATGATCTAAAAAAGCTTGGTTACAAACTGAATGCTTGGAAAATAAAACCTGCATCAACTGAGGGTTATCGAACTGCTGAGGTGACCTTGGGCGGTGTAAATACAGATGCTGTAGATTCCAAAACAATGGAAATTAAGAGTCACTCTGGATTATTTTTTATAGGTGAAGTTGTCGATGTAACCGGCCATCTTGGCGGTTATAACTTCCAATGGGCTTGGTCCTCAGGATATAGCGCTGGTTTAGTTGCTTAAATTACAATAATAGAAAATAAATCTTCAAAAGTACTGTCAAATCAGCATAACAATACTGATAAGGCATATTGCGTCACGATACCCTTTTTATCTACAACCAATCTTTCTGCCCAGCAATTTTTACCAATAATTCCATAAACTTTTTTCCACTCATATATTTTACTGCCTGTTGAAGTTTGAAAAGTTGATGTTGCCACACCCTTTGTAAGCACGATGTTATCGATATTTTGACCTATATAATTTTCCAATGCCTCTATTCTCTGTGTGGTACCACATCCAGATAAAGAACAAAAAAGTAAACCCAATAAGATGATATTTTTTAAATGGTTCGTATTCATATAATTTAAACACTTCATTGTTTATTTTAAGGTCACCCAAACGACCTCTATGGGCAAACTGCCAGTATTTCCATACTTAAAACTTTCTTCTGATGTATTTTTCTTCATCAGCCCTGCTGATCCAGCTTTATATAACTGAGAATTATATAGCTCTCCTTTTTTTTTAAATGCCCACTGCCCTCCTTTGATAAAAATATATAGCTGATCTCCAGGAAGATTATGGGTATTGTGCCATTGATCCGGCTCAAGTTTCTGCCTGTGCGCAATAAGGCGCTCATTCTCAAAGAGTAGCTCTAATGATTGATTGATAGAGGAATATGTATTTTTTTTATTCTGAGGATATAAAGGGGTATCTTTTTTTAAGGTTACATAAATTAATTCAATGTCATTATCACCAGTATTTCCTGAATTATGGCCTGCTGATTCTGGAATGGCATCCATCCAACCAACTGACCCATCTTGATCAATTTCTCCATAATACTCAAATTCGCCATCAAGCTTTCCTGACCACTCACCACCACGAATGTGAACATAGAGCTGATTACCTGGGTGCGAATGTATTCCTTCCCATTGTCCTGCACCAACAATTAATTTTTGTAAGATTACATTTTCATTCTCTAGAACAACTTCACCATATCTATAGTCGCCCTCTAGGTTTGGATAAACAAGTAGGTATGGATTTTGCTCTTTGAGAGTCGCACATGACGCCAATAATATAATTAGCAGTAAGGATAATTTATTAAAAATATTTAAATTCATAGACAGTTATAAAGCTTAATAAATAATTTATGACTCTTTCTGCATAGATGGCCATGCAGCTTCAAGGTATTTGAACATTGACCACAAAGTCATGCCTGCGGACAACAGTAGAAATGTGAATCCAAGCGCATAAACATCAATGCCCAAGATTGGTTGCAGGTAAACCATAAAACCAATACCAAACATTTGTAATGTGGTCTTCAATTTACCTGACCATGATACCGCCACTTTACCCCTATCACCGATGGTTGCCATCCACTCCCTTAATGCAGATATGGTAATTTCGCGACCAATAATGATCACAGCTATGATATCAACATACCAACCTGGATCAGACTGAACAAGTAAAACAAGCACGATCGCAACCATCAATTTGTCCGCAACGGGGTCCAGAAATGCCCCAAAACGTGACATTTGTCCAAAATTTCTTGCTACATAACCATCTAATAAATCTGTAATTGCTGCTACCCCAAAAATAATACCCGCAATCGGTCTAGCACTTTCATTTTGGATATAGAAACAAATTACAACAACAGGAATTGCAGCAATACGAAGCATGGTTAGTAAATTAGCAAATGTAATTTTCATGTCTATATCATAAAGCTCAGCTATGATTATGCAAATTATTAAAAATTCTAATTGATAGTGATTTACTAATACCATTAATTTTAACTAAATCATCAATGCCCGCCTTCATGACTCCATGTATCCCACCAAATTGTTTTAATAAGTCACGGCGCTTAATTGGACCCAAGCCCTCAATGCCATCCAATCGTGATTGCTTTCTATTTTTGCTTCGTCTTTGGCGATGTCCTGTGATGGCGAAGCGATGTGCTTCATCCCTGATACGTTGGATTAAATGCAAAGCTGGAGAGTCAGATGCAAGATTGATTGGCTGATCCTGCGTAGTTAAGAATAACTGCTCGTGACCGGGTTTTCGGCTTTTACCCTTAGCAACGGCAATAACAACTATATTTTTGATCTTTATCTCATTAAGTATGGATAAACATTTTGATAATTGCCCTTTTCCACCATCCAAGAATAATATATTAGGAAGTAATTCCTCACCATTTTTTATTCTCTTGTAACGCCTCCCAACGGCCTCAGATAAGGCCGCATAATCATCACCTGCAACAGCAGATTTTATATTAAAACGCCTGTAATCACTCTTTATTGGTCCCGTTTGATTAAAAACCACGCATGATGCTACGGTGGCTTCTCCAGAAATATGACTAACATCGAAACATTCTATTCTTTCTGGTGTTTTTCCAGACATAAATAGTTCACCCAATGCATTTAATTGGGCCTTCATAGAAGCTTCGCTAGAAACCTTACATTCAAGCCCATAGATCGCATTTTTATCTGCCATTTTAAGCCAACCCAATCGATCGCCACGAACTTTATTGCTTATTCTTATTTTTTTGGAGGCTTTTTTTGACAATACATTAACTAGAACATCAGAACCAAGAGCCTCTACAGGAACAATAATTTCACTTGGTGGCTTTGCACCTAAATAATATTGCGTAAGAAAGCCATGCTGGATATCTTGCTTGGTGACATTGCCATTTAATTTAAAAAAATGATTCTTACTCTCTATTACTGCCCCCATTCTTACCGATATAATTGTAATACAATGCACAAACCCGTCAGAAGCAATTCCCAGAATATCTATATCTGACTTCTTATTAGTTGCAACTAATTGTTTAGCTTGAATTTCTTTCAATCGGCTTATTTGATCACGATATTTAGAAGCTTCTTCATATTCCTGCTCCTCTGAACATGATTCCATTTGTCTGACCAGTGCATTAACGATAGATTTATTATTACCTGCCAGAAATTGCATAGTAGACCTTACATCATTTGCATAGCTATCTTTACTGATCGCCCCAACGCATGGAGCTGAGCATCTCTTAATCTGATATTGCAAACAAGCTCTTGATCTATTCCTAAAATAACTATCCTTGCATTGTCTAACCAGAAAAACCTTCTGAAGCTCTGTTAGCGTTTCTCTAACAGCAGTAACATTCGGATAAGGACCAAAAAACTTACCTCTCAAGTTATTAGCCCGCCGCTTAAACTCAATTCTAGGAAAAGGATGCTCAGTCGATATATAAATGTATGGATAGCTCTTATCGTCTCTTAGAACAACATTGTAACGAGGCTTATTTTTCTTAATTAAGTTATATTCAAGAATTAATGCTTCTGCTTCTGTATGCGTGATCGTAATATCAATATTAAAAACTTTTGACATTAATAAATTAGATTTTGAGTCTCTCAGTTCATTTTGAAAATAGTTTGGTAATCGTTTTCGTAAATTTTTAGCCTTACCCACATATAAAACATTATCTTTAGCGCCTAACATACAATAAACACCCGGTTTATTTGGTAATTCACGAAGAAATTTCTTTGCATTTTTAAAATTTTCTGACATTTTCTTATTTTAAAAGATAACTTATACGCTTAAATACATCTTCAAACATTGGTAATGTGAGGCGCTTTGTATTTAAATTATAGCGGCTACAATGATAAGAATTTATCAACCTAAAATTATCAATACTAAATTCATTCCCATGGCCAAATTTATAGTCTGTTTGCCGTAAATTCAGTGATTTGATAACCGCACGATGCGCTATCCCGCCAAGTGTTAAGATAATTGAATTTGTTTTAAGCGCTGTTATTTCATTTTTCAAATAAACATTACAATTATTTATTTCACTGCCAATTGGCTTATTTTGGGGAGGTAAGCACTTAACAGCATTTGTAATCTGACAGTTAATTAATTTCAGGTCATCTTTCATTGAGGTTGATTCAGCTTGATTGCTAAAGCCATATTTATATAAATTTTCATATAAGGAAACACCTGCATAATCTCCGGTAAATGGTCGGCCAGTTCGATTTGCACCATGCATTCCTGGCGCTAAACCTACGATTAATAGTTGGCCACCTTTATCTCCAAATGCAGGAACTGGTTTACAGAAATAAGACGTATTTTCTTTCTTAACCTTGCCTAGGAATTTACCAAGTCTTTCACATTTCTGACAATGCGGATTATAGGATTCAAGCATGTCTAATAAGTGCTTCTTTATTTAACCCCCATTAGTATAATATGTATCTGATTTTTGAGCATCAAATACTTTAATTATGCCTTTTATTTTATTTAATAAGCCTTACGGAATTGTGAGTCAATTTAGCGGCGACAAAAATACANTAACATCATTTATTNATGATAAGTCGGTTTATCCNGCAGGTCGCCTAGATAAAAAAAGTGAAGGTCTTTTGATACTTACCAATGATGGTCGNCTCCAAGCAAGAATCTGTGAACCACAAAAAAAATTATTAAAATATTATTTTGCCCAAGTCGAAGGAGCTCCTAATACCGAGCAAATAAACACATTAAAAAATGGGCTAATGCTTAAAGATGGTCCAGCACAGGCTAAAATCGCATCGTTATCGGATTGCCCAGGGAAACTCTGGGAAAGAATTCCACCTATCAGACACAGGGAAAAAATTCCGACTGCGTGGGTCAAAATTGCAATCAATGAAGGTCGAAAGCATCAAATTCGACGAATGTTAGCAGCTGTTAATCTACCCGTTTTAAGATTAATAAGATGGCAAGTTGGTCCCTGGGAAATAAATGATTTAAAATTGGGTGATGCTATTGTTATGACAAACAAAATAGCCTGGTCTATGGTCAATCATTATTAGCTTTTGCTTGCATACCAGAAATACCCAAAGCTATCTCCATTGCTTGTTCATAATTTAATCTTGGATCAACTTGAGATTTGTAAGCTTTTGATAGATCTTCGTCGCTCAAACCTCTTGCACCACCGGTACATTCAGTAACATTCTCACCAGTAAGTTCAAGATGGACACCACCCAGATACGTTCCCATTTTTTTATGTACTTTGAATGCGGATTCTAATTCCGAGGAAATATTTTCAAAGCGCCTTGTTTTAGTACCATCAGCAGTAGACTCTGTGTTGCCATGCATTGGATCACAGACCCAAAGAACTGGAGATTTAATATCATTAACAGCTTCTATTAATCCAGGAAGGTGCTTCTCTATAGTGTTGGCACCAAAGCGATGGATTAATGTTATTCTGCCTGGGAGCTTATCGGGATTGAGTATTGTCAGTAACCCTTGTAACCATTCAGATGTCATCCCAGGGCCTATTTTTATACCCATTGGATTAGCTACACCTCGGAAATATTCTACATGAGCGCCCTCAAGTTCAGCTGTTCGCATTCCAATCCATGGAAAATGCGTGGTCAAGTTATACCAATTTCCAGTACGCTCAATATATCTAGTTTGCGATTGCTCATATGGTAAATGCAGACCTTCATGAGCGGCATATATTTCAGCTTTTTGTGAGAGAAATAAAGGGCGCCCTGACGTGGATTCAATAAAGTCTATTGATTCAGTAATTGTGCTAATAATTTTATTGTAACGATCAGCCATTTCAGAATGACCCAACCAATCCAAATCCCAATATTCTGGATGATGTAAATCTACAAAACCCCCATCTATCAATGAACGAACAAAGTTCATAGTTAATGCAGCACGCTCATAACCACGTAAGATTAATTTTGGATCAGGTACTCTATCATCACTGGTGAAAGGGCTCCGATTTATAATATCGCCACGATAACTTGGTAATTCTTGACCGTTTTTTGACTCCAGATCAGCTGATCTTGGTTTTGCATATTGCCCTGCCATTCTCCCAACACGAACAACTGGTTTTTTTAGGCCGTACTGCATCACAGTACTCATTTGTAGTAATATCTTTAGTTTAGCAACGATACTTTCAGAAGAGCAATCACTAAAACTCTCAGCACAATCACCACCCTGGAGTATGAAGACCTCACCTCTTTGAGCCGCCGCAATGTGCTCACTTAATTTATCTACTTCCCATGAAGTTACAATAGGTGGTAATTTTTTAAGTTCAGCGACAACCTCTGCTAAATGCTTTTCATCAGGATAGTTTGCTTGTTGCGCTGCATTTAATGCCTGCCAACTAGTCGGTTCCCATGAAATATTTTGCATTTTTATTACCTCTATTAAACTCTAAAAAATATACTTGAAAGAGATTGTGCATGGCTAAACTTATTATTGCAATCATAAGCTTACAGGATATATGTGAAATAATTATTACTTACCTATATTCATAATCTATAAATTTCTACTTCAAACTACTCAATCATGACTGGAAAGAACATTAAAGGATAGGCAAAATACACTATAAATAAATCTTATAGCTAGTAATGACCTTTTTAGGAGTAAGTTGGAATGAGTATACTAGAACGTCTCGATCTAAATTCAATTAATGCTGGAAGTTGGAGTGGTGGCACACCTATTCAAGCTAATGATGGTAAATTAATTGAATCAATTAATCCGACTACAGGTGAGTTAATAGGTAGTGTTAAAAACACGACCACTGAAGAGTACGAGCAAATAATTACCGCTGCTCAAGAGGCTTTTCTAGAATGGCGGCAAATACCAGCTCCAGTTAGAGGTGATGCAATCAGAAGAGTTGGCGCAGCGCTCAGAGAGAATAAAGATGCACTAGGAAGTTTAGTTAGCTTAGAAATGGGCAAGATTAAAGCAGAAGGTGATGGTGAGGTCCAAGAAATGATTGATATGGCAGATCTTGCGGTTGGACAATCAAGGATGCTATACGGTATGACTACGCACTCAGAGCGGCCAATGCATCGAATGTATGAGCAATGGCATCCATTGGGTCTTGTTGGCATTATATCAGCATTTAACTTCCCAGTTGCGGTATGGTCATGGAATGCCTTTATCGCAACAATTTGCGGTAATGTCAGTATCTGGAAGCCATCACCAAAGACTCCTTTATGTGGAGTAGCTGTGCAAAAAATTTGCAATCAAGCGCTCAAAGATCAAGGTTTACCAGATATCTTCCATTTAATTAATGATGAATCAAATATACTCTCCCAAAAACTAGTCGATGATAGGCGTATAGACTTACTTTCATTTACTGGTTCTTGTGAGGTAGGCAAAAAAGTAGGTAAGAATGTAGCGGCAAGAATGGGTAAATTTCTTCTCGAACTTGGCGGCAACAATGCCATAATAGTAGATGAATCTGCTAACTTTGATATTACCGTTCCCGGAATTGTCTTCGGTTCAGTGGGAACTGCTGGTCAGAGATGCACTACTACAAGACGTGTACTGGTACATGAATCTCGCTTTACAGAATTAAAAGAAAAACTAGTGCACGCTTATCAACAAATACCCATAGGTGACCCATTAGATCAAAAAACACTCATGGGACCTTTAATTGATGAAAAATCTGTACAAAATGTTGAAGCCGCTGTTAATAAAGTTCGTGAATCTGGTGGTGAAATTCTCTGTGGTGGTGAAAGAGTCGGTAGCAAAGGTCATTTCATTTCACCCATCATCGCAACCGCTGAAAATGAATGGGATATTGTTCAGGATGAAACATTTGGTCCATTATTGTATTTAATTCCATGTAAATCACTTGATGATGCAATAGCTAAACAAAATGATGTAAAACAAGGGCTTTCATCAGCAATATTTACCAACAATCTTCAAAATGCCGAACGCTTCCTCTCCAACTTAGGATCGGACTGTGGCATTGCTAATGTTAATATTGGAACTTCTGGAGCAGAAATTGGTGGGGCGTTTGGTGGAGAGAAAGAAACTGGTGGTGGCCGTGAGGCTGGCTCTGATTCATGGAAAGCTTATATGCGACGTCAAACTAATACCATTAACTGGAGTAGTGAACTGCCATTAGCACAAGGAGTTAACTTCGACGTTTAAGAGAAATATGCTTATATAGCTCTACTTTTGAGCTTCCCAAAGTTGCTCAAGCTCCGCTATATCACATTCAGATATTAGTTTTTCTTTAATGGCGAGATTATATTCTAAAGCTTTAAAGCGAGTGATAAATCTCTTACTAGATCTAGATAAAGCTCTTTCTGGATCAAGTTCTAGATGTCGAGCTAGGTTAACCACTGAAAATAACAAATCACCTAACTCTTCCTCAATATCCCTTGGTGAATGAGTTATTGCATCTTTAAGTTCAGAAATCTCCTCATATATTTTCTCCCAAACCTCGCTTATCTCATGCCAATCAAAACCAACTTCAGACGCTCGATCACCCACTATTCTGGCAATACTTATAGCAGAATTCTCATTAGGCAGATCATCCATAATTGAAAATTTAGGGTTCACATGGATTCCTCTTTTATTTTTTTACATAATGATGAAATAATCATAGCAGTTGCTCCCCATATTCTAGCTCCGTTATAATGATATTCAATCATTGTTATTTCTGTATTTTTAAAACTATGCATACTCTCATGTTTATTGTCATCATTTAAAAAATACAAAAATGGGACAGTAAGATAGCTCTCGACTTCAGAAGGAGCAATCACTATATTTATAGCTTTATCAACCAATCCAATTACTGGATGTATCATAAAGCCAGTCAAAGTTGGTATTGAAGGGAGGGTGCCAATAATTTCAATTTCAGTTGAATTTATACCTACCTCCTCTCTCGTTTCACGTAAAGCAGCCTCTAAATGATCACCATCAGTTTGCTCCATACTTCCACCAGGAAAGCATATTTCACCAGCGTGATCTTTTAAATGTTGGGCCCGCTTTGTCAGCAATAATTCATAACGATAATTATTTTTAATAATCGGAACCATAACGGCAGCAGTTCTCATTTTTCCTGCGGTATTATATTTACTTAATGCTTCTTGATGATTTGCACCCAAGCTAATAGGTGCGAGAGGATTAGCTCGAAGTGCATCCAGTTTTGCTTCAATATTCAAATTATTCCAATGAATAAAAAAATATTATTCTTTTATTCCACCTTTTGTCAGATCTTTAGGATCTAATAAGCGATCCAAATCAGCTTCACTTAGATCCGTTAGCTCAGCTGCAACATCCTTTACCGCTCTTCCCTCTTGGTATGCTTTTTTAGCAATTTTTGCACCCAACTCATACCCAATTACAGAATTAAGTGCGGTTACTAAAATCGGATTACGGTCCAACATCTCTTTAATATTTTCTTCATTTACAGTAAAACCACAAATTGCTTTTTCAGCCATTACTTTCATTGCATTTGAAAGTATGCTGATACTCTGAATAAGATTATGTGCAACCACAGGTAGCATAACATTCAATTGAAAGTTTCCAGATTGGCCGGCAATCGTAATTGCCGAATCATTACCAATGACTTGAGCTCCAACCATGGCAACTGCTTCTGGGATAACTGGATTTACTTTCCCTGGCATAATACTTGATCCTGGTTGTAGTTCTGGAAGTTTAATCTCACCTAATCCAGCCAATGGGCCAGAGTTCATCCAGCGAAGATCGTTCGAAATTTTTATCAAATTAACTGCTAATACTTTTAAATGACCTGATACCTCAATTGCCGTGTCTTGGGTTGAAATTGATTCAAAGAATGAATCTGAAGAGGTAAACGGTATATTCGTTTTTTTAGCGAGCAGTTCAGCAAATTTATTACCGAAATCTGGGTGCGCATTAATCCCTGTTCCTACAGCAGTTCCACCCTGCGCTAACCTCATTAATCGTGACATTGAATCATTAATTCGCTCAGAAGTTCGCTGGAGTTGTGAGCGCCAACCAGTTATCTCTTGGCTCAGTGTAATGGGCATTGCATCCATTAGATGCGTTCGACCAGTTTTAACTACATCTTGATATTCATATGCCTTACTTTCCAATTCCTTATCCAATTGACTAAGTGCTGGCAATAAATCACCATCAATTGCAATCGCAGCTGCAATATGAATTGCCGTTGGGATAACATCATTACTACTTTGCCCCATATTCACATCATCATTAGGATGAACACTTGTGCCTTTAACAGAAGTTGCTATATTCGCAATAACTTCATTAGCATTCATATTGGAACTGGTTCCAGAGCCTGTTTGAAAAATATCTATAGGAAATTGCCCATCATGCTGACCTTCGATGATAGCCTCACAGGCAATCATAATGGCATTAGTTTTTTCTTTTGAGAGTAAGCCTAAGTCATTATTCACTTGTGCTGCCGACCATTTGATGAGACCAAGTGCCGCAATAAATTGTCGAGGAATACAGATCCCACTGATTGGAAAATTATTAACTGCCCGCTGGGTTTGTGCACCCCATAGAGCGCTCTGTGGCACCTCTAATTCACCCATGCTATCAGCAACTTTTCTGTATTTTTCCTTACCCATGAATATCGCTCCGTTATCATATCTCTTTCGTCTAATCATACAGCAAATCGATATCTTTTAGTTCTATTAGTGTATGATTCTTCTTTTGATATGGAAGTGATTACCAATATGAAACGTGACCAGTTAACCTCAATTTCGCCATTAGATGGGCGGTATTCAGATAAAACAGGGGAATTGATTGATATTTTCAGTGAATATGGGCTGATTCGTTTCAGAGTGGAGATTGAAGTCCGTTGGCTGCAGACGCTTTCGAAGCACAATGATATTAAAGAACTTGCTAACTTTGACGAAACAACTAATAAGCAATTAAATGAGATTGTCTCGAATTTTGATATCAATGCAGCACGTAGAGTCAAAGAAATTGAAAGTAAAACTAATCATGATGTTAAGGCGATTGAATACTTTATAGGTGAACAATTTAAAAACAATAAAAGTATTAATGATTTTCTTCACTTTGGTTGCACCTCTGAAGATATAAATAACCTTGCTTATGCAATGATGCTAAATGAGGCACGAAAAAATGTAATCACACCTTTCATGCATGAGCTACAAAGCAAAATAAAGGCTTTTGCTAATAACTATGCCACTATACCAATGCTCTCTAGAACGCATGGTCAAACAGCTAGTCCCACCACTGTGGGTAAGGAATTTGCTAATGTATTTGCGAGATTAAACAGACTTGAAAAACAATTTTCAGTAATTGATATTTATGGAAAGTTTAATGGTGCTGTAGGTAATTTCAATGCTCATCATATTGCTTACCCAGATTGCGACTGGCCCAAAATTAGCTCTGATTTCATAAACTCCCTCCAATTGAAACCGAACTCGCTCACCACCCAAATTGAACCTCATGACTGGATGGCAAATTATTGCCACAACCTTATACGTTATAATGTTGTTCTAATAGATCTATGTAGAGATATTTGGGGTTATATATCACTAGGATATTTCAAACAACGATTAGAGAGAGATGAGGTTGGCTCATCTACGATGCCACATAAGATTAATCCAATTGATTTTGAAAATGCTGAGGGTAATCTTGGTATCGCAAATGCTTTACTCGGTCATTTTGCAGAGAAATTACCTATTTCACGCTTTCAGAGAGACTTAACCGATTCAACTGTGCAAAGAAATCTAGGCGTTGCTATTGGGCATAGCATAATTGCTATCAAATCCCTTCTCAAGGGAATCAACAAATTAGAAATCGATGAAACTATTATTAGTAACGATATTGAAAATAGATGGGAAGTCTTAGCTGAAGCCATTCAAACAGTCATGCGAAGGTATGGTATTCCAGAGCCTTACGAAAAACTAAAGGCACTTACGCGCGGTAACGATATTAATGAATCTATTTTGGCGGACTTTATACAATTGTTAGATATACCCCAAGATGCAAAGCAAGAATTACTTGAGCTAACACCATCAAAATATACAGGACTAGCCTCTAAGTTGATCAGATAAAACTAACTATTTAATATAAGCGTTACTCAAGAAAATGGATACATCAGTAGATAAAATTACTAATAAGAAAGTTATTGTTGGTTTATCGGGTGGTGTTGACTCAGCTGTTACTGCGCTTCTTCTCCAACAAAAAGGTGCCAATGTTCAAGCGTTACATATGACCAATTGGAATGATGAAGACGGTTACTGTGGTGCCGCTGAAGATTTACAAGAAGCAAAAAAAGTTTGTAAAAGTTTATCTATACCGTTACATCACATTAATTTTGCTAAAGAGTATATGGACCTGGTATTCAAAGATTTCCTACATGAGTATAAAATTGGAAGAACGCCAAACCCAGATATTTTGTGTAATCGTGAAATCAAATTTGGTGTTTTCAAAGACTATGCATCGAGACTTGGTGGCGATTACATTGCCACTGGACATTATGCAAAATTACGAAAATCAAATAATTCAATAGAGCTAGTAAAAGCAAAAGATTCAAACAAGGATCAAACATATTTTCTACATGCAGTTGACTCTGATGCTTTTAAAAATACATTATTTCCTTTAGGTGATCTAACTAAAGAAGAAGTTAGAGAAATCGCAAAAATGAATGGTTTATTGAATTTTAACAAAAAGGATAGTACAGGTATTTGCTTTATAGGTGAGAGACCTTTTCAAGAGTTTTTAAAGAATTACTTACCGGAAAAACCAGGTTCTATTTATGATAAAACAGGCAATTTAATGGGACAGCATAATGGGTTAATGTATTACACCATAGGACAACGGCAAGGATTAAATATTGGTGGTCAGAAAGATGGAAATGGTGCGCCCTTTTATGTCATTGAAAAAGATATTGAAAAAAATAACTTAATTGTCGCACAAGGTGACGACTCTAATTTATATAAGCAAGGTGTAGTGATCAATAAATTCTCCTGGTTAGGTAATGCAAACAATCTTGTTCAAAGAGATAAAAAATTCCTATGTCATGGGAAAATTAGATATCGGCAAGCAGATCAAGCTTGTGAAGTTCATATGCTAAATAACCAAAAAGTAAAAATAATATTTAAAGAAAAGCAGCGCGCATTGGCGACTGGGCAAGCAACCGTTTTATACTCTAATGATCGTTGCTTAGGTGGTGGTTTCGTCGATGAAATTGTTAGTTGAAAATAATAAATAATTCACAGAATCTCCCAAATTAAATCAAACATCGGCTATAATTCAGCCCCAATTATAAATTTATTTATTCATTAACCGTAATTTTGGATGTCCACTATGGAAAACAGCTTTGGCTCTCACTCAGTCCTAGAATTAAATAATAAAAACTATGAATACTATAAACTTGATGCAATTGATAATGATAAAGTCAAGTTGCTGCCCTATTCGTTAAAAATTTTACTCGAAAATTTACTGCGTTTTGAAGATGGAATAAATATCACTAAAGAAGATATTCTTGCTGTAGTTAATTGGGAACCAAAAGCTAAGCCCAGTAAAGAAATATCATTCACTCCGGCTCGTGTAATTTTACAGGATTTCACTGGTGTTCCAGCTGTTGTTGATCTTGCTGCTATGCGAAATGCAGTTATCAATCTTGGTGGAGAAGCAAATAGCATCAACCCATTGTCACCAGCAGAGCTTGTCATTGATCACTCCGTTCAAGTTGATAATTATGCCAAATCTGATGCATTGACGTTGAATAACGAAATCGAATTTAATCGCAATGAAGAAAGGTATTCATTTTTAAAATGGGGGCAAAATGCCTTTGAAAACTTCAAAGTTGTTCCACCCAATACAGGTATCGTACATCAAGTTAATCTCGAGTACCTCAGCCGGGTAACTTTTGATAAAAAAATAGATGATAGGCATGTAATCTACCCTGACACAGTGGTTGGAACAGATTCTCATACCACAATGATTAATGGACTTGGGATCCTTGGTTGGGGAGTCGGTGGTATTGAAGCCGAAGCTGCGATGTTAGGTCAGCCAATTACCATGCTGATCCCCCAAGTGATTGGATTTAAATTAACTGGTAAGTTACGTGAAGGCACAACTGCTACCGATTTAGTATTAACTGTAACTGAGATTTTACGTGAAAAAGGTGTAGTAGGTAAATTTGTCGAATTCTTTGGCAATGGTCTTGACGAGCTTCCACTGGCAGATAGAGCTACTCTTGGCAATATGTCTCCAGAATTTGGTAGTACATGCGCAATATTTCCCATTGATAATGAAACACTTCGTTATTTGGAATTATCTGGTCGTGATAAAGAACATATTGAACTAATAAAAACCTACTCAAAAGCACAGGGGTTATGGAGAGACAAGGATCAACCTGATGCCAATTATAGTGACTTGGTAGAGCTAGATATGAGTAGCGTGGAACCAAGTATTGCTGGCCCAAAAAGACCGCAAGATCGAATACCGCTCAAAGAAGCTCACTTAACTTTTGAGCAGCACCTAAAATCTGCAATTAAAGACCGTGAAAGTGATGGAAAGATAGATATTAATATCGGAAATGATGCTTTTTTAATGAAGGATGGTGCGTTATTAATTGCTGCAATAACTAGTTGCACAAATACATCTAACCCTGCCGTTATGATTGCAGCCGGCTTACTTGCCAATAATGCAATAAAATCAGGTCTCAAAACCAAACCCTGGGTTAAAACTAGTTTAGCTCCAGGATCCAAGGTTGTAACTGATTATCTTAAAAAAGCTAAACTTAATGAGGCGCTTGACCAACTTGGTTTTCAGACAGTTGGCTATGGCTGCACTACTTGTATTGGGAATTCTGGCCCATTAATGACCGAAGTCAGTAAAGGTGTTCATGATTCCGAATTAATCGGTTGCAGTATCCTATCCGGAAATAGAAATTTTGAAGGTAGGATACATCCTCAAGTTCAAATGAATTTTTTAGCCTCCCCTCCTTTGGTGGTTGCTTATGCTATAGCTGGAAATATGCAGCATAACTTAACAGAAGAGCCATTAGGTAAGGATCAGAAAGGTAATGACGTATATTTAAAGGATATCTGGCCAACTCAAAAAGATGTGAGTGACACACTGATGTCGTCTATCAATTCAGATATGTTTTCATCTAGTTATAATTCTGTTTTTGATGGTGATGAAAACTGGAATAATATTAATACTTCTACCGGTGAAATTTATAGTTGGGATGAAACATCGACTTATGTAAAGCACCCACCTTATTTTGAAGGAATGACATTAAGTCCTGACCCAATCAATGATATCAAGAGTGCAAGAGTGCTTGCCTTGTTGGGTGATTCTGTTACGACTGATCATATTTCACCAGCTGGTGGTATCGCAAAAGATAGCCCTGCTGCCGATTACCTTCGTAACCAAGGTATACATGAGCAAGATTTTAACTCTTATGGATCTCGACGAGGTAATCATGAGGTGATGATGCGAGGTACATTTGCAAATATTCGGTTACGCAATAAGCTGGCTCCTGGCACAGAAGGTGGATGGACAAATCATCAGCCAAGCAATCAAAAGATGACAATTTTTGAGGCAGCCAATCAATATAAAAAAGATCAAATTCCATTAATAATTTTAGCTGGAAGTGAGTATGGTACCGGCTCATCTCGAGATTGGGCAGCAAAAGGTACCCTCTTACTTGGTGTAAAAGCTGTCATTGCGAAAAGTTATGAGCGAATTCATAGATCTAATTTAATTGGCATGGGTGTTCTACCATTACAATTCAAAAATAATGAAGATGCTGAATTCCATGGTTTAAATGGTACGGAGGAATATACTGTGTCAGACCATATTGACCCAAATAATAAAATGGCAGTCGTTACAGCAAAAAGCCCTTCTGGGGAAATAAAAGAATTTGAAACTCAAATCAGGATTGATACACCTAAGGAGAGAGACTATTTTGAGCATGGTGGCATCTTGCAATTCGTTCTTAGGCAAATTGTAAGTAGCAAATAGCAATCAAATTAAGCAATGTCAGATTACTTGATAGATATTGGCGCTAACCTAACTCACAGCGACTATGAAAATGATCTTAACGCAGTCATAGATAATGCTTTAAACTGCAATATCAAGAAACTTATTATCACTGGCGCCACTAAAGAAGAGAGTATTAAAGCTCACGAATTAACATTGTCTCGTAAAGATAACTTGTTCTGTACTGCAGGTGTTCACCCGCATTATGCTGATACTTACGACCAAGAAACTGAAAAAGTAATTTATGATCTTGCTACAAGAAATTCAGTGGTTGCAATTGGCGAGTGTGGGCTAGATTACTTTCGTAATTTTTCTTCTAAAGATTCGCAAATAAATGCATTTATAAATCAAATAGAAATAGCTAAAACTGTCGAATTACCACTATTCCTTCATCAACGCGATGCTCATAATGATTTTGTAAAAATAATGGAAGATCATTATGATCAATCAATCAAAGGTGTTGCTCACTGTTTTACTGGGACCAAGGAAATGTTAGCTGAGTATTTAGAGATGGGCTTATACATTGGTATAACAGGTTGGATATGTGATGAGAGACGCGGTGTTGAATTACAAAAAATTGTAAACCAAATTCCGCTTGATAAAATTATGATTGAAACAGATTGTCCTTATCTGCTCCCACGCACATTGAAACCAAAACCAAAATCAAGGCGTAATGAGCCTAAATTTTTACATGAAATTGTTAAAATGATTGCTTTAAATACAGATTACAGTAGTACTGAAATTATCAATCAAAGCACAAAAAATGCAAATAGATTATTTAATTTACCGATATTTAACAATGATTTATGATTACTATCTAATGTATATTTTTATTTAAAATATCTTTAAATTCGTCCATACAGGCATTAATACTATGCATTGAGCTGGGCTTGTCTAGTATGGAGGCTAACTCAGGTGGAATAGGAATATCTTGGCCAATGAGAGGCTCAACAATTGTTTCAAATTTGGCAGGATGTGCTGTTGCTACAACTATCCATTCATTATCTTTCTTAAGGTCACTGCCAAGCTCATGATAAGTACGTGATGCAGTCGCTGTATGAGGGCACAAAATTATATGATCTTCACTATAACTACGTTTGATCTCACGCTCAATCATATTGTCACTAATAGTAATTGCTGATATGCAATCATTCAGACTATTGATATCACCATAAAAACTACTTAGACGCTCCATATTGCTTGGACTCCCAACATCCATAGCATTAGCTAATGTCTCTATACTTCTCCTAGGTTCCCATTCTGCCCCATTTAAATAGTCGACAATCAATTTATTTTCATTTACCGCAAGAATAATATTTCCGATAGGCAGGCCCATATCTCTAGCCATAACACAAGCAAGTCCATTACCTAGATTACCAGTTGGAATAATATAACTGGGTTTAATACCACTCGATCTATAATGGCTCATACTCGAATATGCGTAATATACGCTCTGCGGCAATAAACGACCTAGATTAATACTGTTCGCTGATGAGAAGCGATAATTAGTAGAGAGCTCGTCATCAAGAAAAGCTTTTTTTACAATTTTTTGACAATCATCAAATGTTCCTTTAACTGAGAGGGATAATATATTATTACCCCAGCATGTTAGTTGCTTTTCCTGTCTTTTTGAGACTTTCCCTTCAGGGAATAACACAACAACCTTGGCATTTGGTAGGTCATTAAAAGCAGCGGCTACTGCTCCTCCAGTGTCACCTGATGTTGCCACTAATACAACTAATGGACGTAATTGTTTTGCGTTTAAACGGCTCATACATGAGGCTAAGAATCTCGCACCGACATCTTTAAATGCAGCAGTAGGACCATGAAAAAGCTCCATAATCGAATATCCTGGTGAGATAGTTTCTGTAGGTATTGCAAAAGAAAATGCTTCATTCACTATCTCACTCAAACTCTCTTCTAATGATGAACTTTTAAAAAATGGTTGCAGGAAACGCAGTGCCATATCTTGAAGAGATTGCGTATCGCTAAGGTCGTTATAAGTAAAACTTGGGAGTTCTGTTGGTATAAATAGACCACCATCGTCAGCAATTCCCTTTGTCAGCACTTCTTCAATTCTATAATCTTTTGTGCCACGTGTGCTTACGAAATCCACAATCACTCTTCCAGATGAGCGCCAATTGAGTTTAACGGACTTACCCAACCTTGAGAATTAATTTTATGTTGACTGAAAATATCCATCATTGCTATTTTTATATCTTCAGCAAGCCTATCCTCACATAATGCAAAAATACTTGGTCCGCTACCTGATAATGAACATCCTAAGGCGCCTCCATCGATAGCAGCTTTTTTTACCTCATCAAAGTGTGCCACAGAATGAGAGCGTTGAGGTTCTATGATAACATCTTTTAAATTATGCCTTATTAAGGCTAAGTCATTTTTTTGAAGGCCAATTAAAAATCCAGCTAAACAACCTTGCTGCTCCAACCATTGACTCATGGAATAATTTTCTGATAAAGAACCTCTACTTTCCGCTGTATTTACAATCATATCAGGATGAACTAGCACTGAACTAATATTGGTTGGTGTATCAATGGACACCATCCCTGGAAGGGATGATGAAGGACAAAACACCATCCCACCAATTAAACTTGGTGCAATATTATCCGCATGGATGCCACCACTAGCAAATTTCTCACCCTCAAGTGCGGCTGAAAGAAGCCCTGATAAAGGTAAAGGTTTGCTTAGCAGGGCATTTGCAGCAACTGCACCAGCTACTGCAGAGGCGGCTGAACTTCCCATTCCTGACTGTAGCGGAATACCCTTATGAATAACAATCTCCAACCCACCAGATTGTTTTTCTGCTCTCCATAAGGTGCCAGCTGCAATAGAGGCTGTATTTTGAGATGCGTTTTTTGATAAATCTTCATGAGGATTATTATTTAAATCATATATTTCTTTGATCATCACGCCCTCTTCTTCGACCCTTCTTGCTGAGACTCGATCACCTACTCCACTTATCGCTAGTCCCAGCATGTCAAAACCGACAGCAATATTACCTATTGATGCAGGAGCAAATGCAGTTATGTATTTTTCACTCATTTTTCTATTTTATACTTTTTACTAAATCGACAATATTTGCTGAAATACCAGCAGCAGTGACTCCTGCACCAGCACCTGGCTTGCAAGGAATCAGTGGATC